>NZ_JALFGV010000141.1:0-22334 GCF_022777125.1 Lawsonibacter sp. | reverse complement strand
TCATTTCATCGAAACTTAATCATAGCTTCAAAGAAATTTGTCAAGAGCCTTCCTATTCCAATTGCTTGTCTTAGAAAGGACTTCTCGTCCTTTTCTGGTGCTTCAAGTTTCACGTTGTTTAATTTACAAGGTGCACGCGTCCCGCTTCATTCGGCTTCCGTCTCAGTCGCAGGAACTTTATTGTACCATGCTCGGTTCAACTTGTCAAGAGGTTTTTTGATTTCTTTTTCATCGAGCCGCAAGGCTGATTTTTTGGAAACCCTTGCCTCTCAAGGGGTTGCTCCTCACAGGCGCTCAATTAATATACCAAATGCCTGTCCAATTGTCAACACCTTTTTTGCATTTTCCTGCGTCTTTTTTTACACCCCCTTGACGCAACAAGATATGCCGTGCTTCTCTGCCGTATAGGCACAAGATATGCTTTCCTATGCCCGCTTCCGGCGCAGAAGCGCCACAGGCAATACCAGTGCAGGCAGCAGGAACCCAAAAACCAGCCCCCCCGCTTCCCCCCAGCCCTCGATCCATTCATATAAGGTAAAGGCGTCCGGGAACAGGAACAGCGCGCCCGCCAGCGTCAGAAGAACAAGAGGCAGGGCGGCGCTTTCGCGCCGCTGAAAGCCAAAGACAGCTTGCGCCATACAGCAGCAGGAGCACAGGAGCAGGGTGAGCAGCGCCAGATCGGCCAGCACCCACAGGGCAATGACCACCGACTCCACCCGTCCGAAGGCGCCTTCCACACCCACGCCTTTGACCATCATAAAAAAGGGGGTGTCCATCCGCTGTGTCAAACCGGGTCCAAACGCCCCCAGGCACACCCATTGCAGCAGCGTGAGCACCAGGCAGAAAACAGCGGCCCAGCGCATCGCCCGGCGGCGGTTTCCCTCTTTCCGGGCCACTCCTCCCCCCAAAAAAGCGCCAAAGATCACGTATCCCACTACCGAAAGCGCAGGCAGGGTGCCCCGGAGGACTTCCGGCACATCCTGCACCCATACCGGCAGCACATTCTGGGGTTCCACCCGAAACAGCCCCAGAAACAGGACTACTCCCAAGCAGAGGGATAGGGCCAGATAAAAGATTTCTCCTGCGCGGACCAGGGCCGGCAGCTTTTTGCGGGCAAGCCACAGCGCCACCGCCAGCAGCACCACCAGAAAGAGCTTTAGGGGTGCGTTGCGGTAGCTGGTGGACAAAAGGCGCAGGGCAAACAGCCGTGCGTTGACGCACAGCAGGCACAGCCCCCACAGCAGGTAAAGCAGGGCGAGGGCCTTTCCCGGCAGCCTGCCCAGGGCGCGCTGGAAGATCTGGGCCAGACCGTCCTCCGGCCCGGCCGTGCGAAACAGGGCAAACAGCACCCAGCAAAGCCCCAGCAGCACGGGCAGCGCCGTCAGGGTGCACAGCCACCCGGCCGCTCCCGCCGCCGCGGCCGTGCGGCCGGGAAGTACGCGTACCGTCGGGGAGAGCAGGGCCGCAAACAGCAGACAGAGCAGCTGGCGCAGCGCGATTTTACCCTCAGGCATGGATTCACCACCTTAATGAAATCGTTTTACCCCGCGTCATAGCTGCGCTCCAGCTTAGCCGTGACGGAGACGCTGACCTCCAGGCTGGAGGGATCCCACTGCCGCCGCAGCGCCTCTGCGCGCCAGGGCTGGGACAGTCCGGCCGCTCCGGCCAGGGAGAAGAAATCCCCCTCCAGCGTCCGGCACAGCTCCAGCGCGGCCAGAATGCGCTCCTGTTCCACTGCGGCCAGCTCCGCCTCCAGGCGGCGGCGGGCCGCCTCCTCCTGCAGCGCAGGCGCCCCTTCCGCCAAATTGGCCTCCACACGGCACTTTACGTCCATACCGGTGAGCACTTCCCCGTCAAAAACGCCCCGGATACGGGTCTTGGCCCCCACCACCCGCAGCGCGGCGGTTCCGTCGGCCTGAGGCAGTTCTACCACGTCGGCATCCACCCGGCTCAGCAGCAGGTTGACCCCGGCTGCGGCCGCTCCCTCCGCCCAGCCCACCAGCACGCCGTCCCGCAGCAGGGCGTATCCGGCGGTGGAGAGCGTGCCGTCACCGGTGAGGGCAGGCGCAAAGGAGGCCCCGCAGCGTTCCAGATCGGAGAGTACGTTCCGGACCGTGCGGGACATGGAGTCCGAGCGCAGCCCCGCTCCGTCGTGCAGGGTCTCCAGCCGGTCAGCCGCGGAGTCCTGTTGCCAGGCGGCGGAGATCGTCGTTCCCGCCTGTCCGTTTTGGATCACATAGAGTTCGGTGTCTAGGCGCATCTCCACATCCCGCATCACATAGTCCAGGGCGCCGCCCACGCCCCGGCGTGCCAGGTCCTCCCCCAGCAGCATCTGTCCCACATGGCCGAAGTAGATATAGGAGTCCCCTTCCCCCTGCATCTCCAGCAGGGCGGCGCTGAGGGTGCCCGCGCTGCCGGAGATCAGGGCGGGGTCGTCCAGCCCCTGCCCGCCGGTGGCGGCGGTGACCGCCACCCCGTCCGCGTCGGCATCCACCCCCAGGGTACGTACCAGGGACATGTCCTCGATCTCGCGGGCGTAGGGCAGCAGATCGGCGCGGCAGCCGCCCAGGGGAAGCAGCAGAAGCGCCAGCACACCGGCCCATCGCTTCATCGCTGGTTCCTCCGGTTCCGGGTGCGCAGGGCTGCGGGGCGCAGCTTCGTACGCTTCAGGGGCTGGCGCAGAACGGCGTGTCCCTCCACCTGCTCTCCCGCATTGGCGGCAAAGGGGGTCAGGTAGGATACGCCGAAGCTCTCGATGCCCGCCAGGTGGCACACCAGCATAGCCGCCCCCGCCACCACCCCGAACAGCCCGGCGGCCGAGGCCAGTACCGCCAGGAGAAAGCGCCAGATGCGCAGGGCGCCCGCCAGCTCCTGCGAGGGCATGGTGTACCCGGCAATGCCCGCGATGGACACCACGATGAGCACCGCCGGGGAAACGATCTTGGCCTCCACCGCCGCAGTGCCCACCACCAGTCCGCCGATGATGGAGACGGTCTGGCCGATGGACTGGGGCAGACGCAGCCCCGCCTCCTGCAGGATCTCAAAGGCCAGCAGAAGAATGAGCACCTCGAACACCGAGAGAAAGGGCACGTCCCGTTTGGCCGCGATGATGGACAGGGCCAGCCGGGTGGGGATCATCTCCTGATGGAAGGTGACCACGGCGATATACAGGGCGGGCAGGGTCAGGGTAAGCAGCAGGCAGGCATACCGCAGCACCGAGATGACCGAGGCCACCATCCAGTTGTTGGACTTGTCCTGGGGCGCCCGCAGAAAATCGCCGATGACGCCGGGGGCCAGATAGCCCAGCGGAAGGCCGTCGATGAGAATGCCCACCCGCCCCTCCGCCAGCCCCGCGCAGAAGCGGTCGGGCCGCTCGGTGTACTGCACCAGGGGAAACGCGGTTGCGGTCTCGTCGATGATATATTCCTCAATATTGCCGGTGGAAAGCACCGCGTCGATATCGATGCGCTCCAGCCGCGCCTGTACCCGCTCCACCAGGGAGGGGTCCACCACGCCCTCCAGGTACAGCACGTCCACCGTGGTCACCGATTGCCGCCCTACGATCTGTTCCCGCAGGCGCAGCTCCGGCGCCTTCAGGTGGCGGCGGCACAGGCTGGTGTTGGTGCGCACCGACTCCACAAAGGAATCCCTGGGTCCCTTGAGCACCGTTTCGTTTTCCGGCTCGCTGATGGAGCGCTTTTCCTCCGTGCCTACGTTGAAGGACAAGACCTCCGTCTCCCCCGGAAACAGCAGCAGGCAGTTGCCCTCCACCAGGTCGAAGGCCGCGCGGTCTGTGGCGCTCCGGCGCTCTACCCCCAGATTGTAGAGGGCCCCCTCCTCCATGGCAGCCATCAGCTCCGCCATATCCGGGCAGTCCGCCAGGGCCGAGTCCTGCGCCAAAGGCCGCAGAACATAGTCGCTGACCCGCTCCATCCGCACCATGCCGCTGATGTAGCACAGGGTGATCACCTTTTCCCCGTCCCCCGCCAAGCGGACGTTCCGTTTGGAGAAGTCCGCGCAGCCGGCAAAGACCGTCTCCAGGCTTTCCAGCGTCAGGGGCAGGTCATAGCGGGGCTCTTTCCTGGGGTGGGGCGGCACGTTCTCCCGTGCCCGGCCAAAAAATCCCATGGCCCGCACCTCCTTTTTTGCAAATCCTTCTATGAGTATGACCGGTTTTTCCCGCGATATGCAAAAAGCCCCGGAGCGGCAAAGAAAGAACGTTCCAGGCTGTCAAAAAACCGGAACAGGGTTGGACAACGGGAAGGAAGATCGTGTAAAAGAAACCCGGGAGGGGCGTCTTTCGCGTTGAATCAAATCAAATGTTGAACGTTTGGGAAAGTTCAACATTTGCCCCAGCTTGGCAAAAAGACTTTTTTGACAAGCGGAGAATATTCTTGTATTCCCGCAGGCCTTCCTTTATAATAAGAATAAGATCGCGGTGCGCCGCGGCAAAGACACTGTAAAGTGAGGCGGGAATTATGGAGATCAAGAATTTCGATAATATCATCAGCCGTGTCCCCAAGCTGTCGGCCCCCCTGCGGGTGGTGCTGGCCGGTTCCGACGGAGAGAACATGCTCCGGGGCCTCTTCCAGGCTCAGAACGAGGGCTTTGTGCAGCCCGTGCTGGTGGGCGACCGGGCGCGCACCATGGTCCAGCTGGAGAAGCTGGGGCTGGAGCAGGAGCCTTACACCATGGTGGACACCCCCCCCGGCCACAATGTCACCCAGGCCGCCATCGACATCATTACCTGCGGAGAGGGCGACATCCTCATGCGCGGCAACCTGCCCACCCGCGACTTTCTGATGCCTGTGCTGGATCGGAAGAACGGCCTGCGCACCGAGCGGCTGATGAGCCATGTGTCCCTGGCCTCCATTCCGGAGTATCCCAAGCTGCTGGCTCTGTCGGACATGACCATCATCGTCAACCCCAATCCCACCCAGAAGAAGGCCATCATCAAAAATACCGCCGACGCGCTGAAGGCCTTTGGATATGAGAACCCCAAGCTGGCCCTGATGGCTCTGGTGGAAAACGTAAACTTCCATATGCCCGATACCATCGAGGCCCAGCGCCTGGTGTCCGAACAGAAGCAGCATCCCTTCGCCGACTGCGAGCTGTGGGGCCCCATCGCCTACGATCTGATCATCTCCAAGGAGGCCTGCCGCCTGAAGCATTACGACTGCCCCTGGTCGGGCGGCGGCTTCGACGGCATCATCGCCCAAAACCTGATCGCGGCCAACACGCTGGTCAAGAGCTGGCTGATCCATGCCCACGCCGTCACCTGCGGCGCGGTGGTGGGCGCCAAGGTGCCCATTGCCCTCACCTCCCGCTCCGCCGCTGCGGAGGAGAGCTTCTTCTCCCTGGTCTTCTGCGCCGTCCTCAACGAGTGGCGCAAAAGCCAAAAGCCGTAATTCCGACCCAAACGAGCGCGGCCCCCGTCCTTTCGGACGGGGGCCGCGTCTGTTTAACCGGAGCGGGCGGTGCGTTTCCCGGTTCATCTGCCCTTGGACGCGCCCGTATACAGCGGCGCCCGCCGGGCGCCGGGGACCCGCCGCACCCGGCGCGCGCCCGCGCGTCCCGCCGCTTTGGCGGCTTCGCACACCACCACGGGGGTCACGGCAAGGCAGAGCACCACGGCCCACTCCACAGGGCTCATGGGAACGGTGTTGAAAACGGCCTGCAGCGGCGGCACACAGAGCACGGAGAGCTGCATCACCAGCCCGATCAGGAACGCCCGGTTCATGGCGGCGTTGGAGAAAACGCCGATGTGCAGCAGCGAGGCCCGCTCGCTGCGTACATCAAAGGCATGGAACAGCTGGCACAGGGTCAGCGTGGCGAACGCCATGGTGTTGGCCGCTGCATGGGCCTCACCGGGATCGGAGAGCACATACTCCCCCAAAAAGTAGGCCGTCAGGGTGAGCAGTCCCACCATGGCACCCTGCCAGGCCAGGCGGAGGGAGAAGGCGCGGGAAAACAGGGACGCGCGGGCGTCCCGGGGCGCCTGCTCCATGACGCCCTCCTCCACCGGCTCCACCCCCAGGGCCAGGGCGGGCAGGGAGTCGGTGACCAGATTGAGCCATAAAAGCTGGACCGGCACCAGGGGCATCTGGTGAAAATCCAGCACAGTGGCCAGGAAGATGGTCAAGATCTCCCCAATGTTGCAGGAGAGCAGGTAGTGGATGGCCTTTTTGATGTTGGCGTAGATGCCGCGGCCCTGCTCCACGGCGGAGACGATGGTGGCAAAGTTGTCGTCCGTCAGGATCATATCCGCCGCGCCCTTGGCCACGTCGGTGCCCGCCACCCCCATGGCGCAGCCGATGTCGGCCGCCTTGAGGGCGGGGGCGTCGTTGACCCCGTCGCCGGTCATGGCCACGACCTTGCCCCGGGCCTGCCACGCCCGGACGATGCGCATCTTATGCTCCGGAGAGACCCTTGCATAGACGGCGAAGCGCTCCACCTCCTGCTCCAGCAGTCCCTGGGGCATAAAGTCCAGATCCTCCCCGGTGACGGCCAGATCCCCCTTGCGGCAGATCCCCAGTTCCTTTGCCACGGCCACGGCGGTAAGCTTATGGTCTCCGGTGATCATCACCGGCCGTATCCCCGCGGCGTAACACTGTTCCACCGCACGCCGCACCTCCGGCCGGGGCGGGTCCATCATGCCGATCAGGCCCGTAAAGGTCAGCCCCTGCTCCAGGGTGGCGCTGTCCAGCGTCCGGGGCAGGAAGGCCAGGTCCTTATAGGCCACGCCCAGCACCCGCAGGGCCCGCAGGGCCATGGCCTCGTTGCGGGACAGGGCCCTGCGGCGCGCCCCCTCGTCCATCCTGCACCGGCCCAGCAGCACGTCGGGCGCCCCCTTCACCAGCACCCGAAAGCTGCCATCCGCCTTTTGATGTACCGTGCTCATGAGCTTGCGCTCCGAGTCGAAGGGCAGCTCGGCCCGCCGGGGCCACTGCTCCTCCAGCGTCCCTTTCTCCAGCCCCTCCCGCGCGGCGGCTACCACCAGGGCCGCCTCGGTGGGGTCGCCGCCGGCGGCGGGTTCCCGCCCTGCCCGGATGAGCGCCGCGTCGCTGCAAAGCGCGCCGATGGTGAGGGCCAGCGCCCGCTCCCCTGTCCGGGGCGTCCAAACGTCCACCACAGTCATCCGGTTCTGGGTCAGGGTGCCCGTCTTGTCGGAGCAGATCACCCCCGCGCAGCCCAGGGTCTCCACGGCGGGCAGGCGCTTGACGATGGCGCCCCGCCTGACCATCCGCTGGACCCCCAGCGCCAGCACGATGGTAACGATGGCGGGCAGCCCTTCCGGAATGGCGGCCACGGCCAGGGATACGGCGGTCATGAACATCCCCAGCAGGGCCTTGCCCTGGAGCAGGCCAGCCCCGAACATCACCGCGCACACGCACAGACACACGAAGGAGAGGGTCTTGGAGATCTCCGCCATCTTTTTCTGGAGCGGCGTCTGGCTGTCCTCCTCCCCCAGCAGCATCCCCGCGATGCGGCCCATCTCGGTGTCCATGCCGGTGGCGGTGATCACGCAGAGGGCCCGGCCGCCGGTGACCACGGTCCCGGAGAGCACCATATTCCGCCGGTCGGCCAGGGGGGTGTCCTCCGGGAGCTCCCCCACAGGGGCCTTGGCGGCGGGTACCGGCTCCCCGGTCATGGCGCTCTCATCACAGCGCAGCCCCGCGGCCGTGAGGATGCGGGCGTCGGCGGGCACCAGGTCCCCCGCCTCCAGCCGGATAATGTCGCCGGGCACCAGCGCCGCGGTCTCCAGGCGGATCTCCTTGCCGTCCCGCAGCACCTTGGCCAGCGGGGCCGACATCTGCCGCAGGGCCTCCAGGGCCTTTTCGGCGTTATCCTCCTGCGAGATGGAGATGCAGGCGTTGACCGCCACGATGACCAGGATGATGGCCGCGTCCAGCCAGTCCTCTCCCCCGGTGGCCCACAGGGACAGCCCCGCCGCCGCCAGCAGCACCAAGATCATGGGGTCCTTCATCTGCCCCAAAAAGCGCCGCAGCAGCCCTGCCCGCCGCTGGCGCGCCAGCTCGTTGGGCCCCCAGCGCTCCAGCCTGCGTCCGGCCTCCGCCGGTGACAGGCCCCGCTCCCGATCCGTCTCCAACTCTCCCAGCACTTGCTTGACGCTCTTGGCGTACCAGGCGTTCATATGCATTTCCCCTGACATCCAGAATTTTCCTGTCCTTGGCTGCCAGTATAGCACAAGGCCTGTCCGTATTCAGGGGAAACGTGGCGGGACAGGAAACGGCTTTTGCAGCTGCGCCGCCCGGTCCGCCAGGCGGCGCAGGAAGCAGTCGTTGCTGGGCCGCTTTTCGGGCCTGCCGCCCATCAGGGCGCAGTATTCCGGCGGCGCGGCGCTGTGGATGCGCCGCACCATCTCCCGGATGTTCTTTTCCACGCAGGCATAGCTGGTCCGCCCCCGCCGCATGGCGGGGAGATAGGCCTGTTTGAGCAGCATATGCTTTCCCCGCGCCCCGGCCAGGGCCGCGGCTGCAATGGCGGCGGCCTCGGCGCCCAGGCCGCCGCCCCCCATATCCGCCAGCAGAGCGGCGGCCGCCTGCTCCAGGGGGTCCTGATAGAGCACCCGGATCAGCCCGGGCAGCGTCGCCAGGTGCACCGGCTTGATGAGATAATAGTCCGCCCCCAGGGAAAAGGCATAGCTGACCACATGGGAGGATGCCACCCGGGAGAGCACGATGACCTTCGGGCGCGGGACCACCGGATGCGCCCGGAGCTGCTGCAGGACCCCCAATCCGTCCAGGCCGGGCATGATCAGGTCCAGGAGCACCACGTCCGGCCGCTCCCGCTCCAGCAGCTCCAGCGCCTCATAACCATCCCGGGCGGCGGCGCACACCGCCATGTCCTCCAGGGGGGCGAAGAAATCGTTCAGCAGCGTGCGGGCGGCTGTGTCGTCCTCCGCCAGCAGGATACGAATCGGTCGTGTCATCCGTCCTCCGATTCCATCGCACGCACCAGATCGGCCGCTTTCAGAATAATGTGGGCGGCCAGGCCCCGGTCCAGCGGCGTCATCTCCTCCATGCGCCGCAGCATCCGCCCTGCCGCCGCGCCGGGTTCCCTCTGCCCATAGGCCAGCGCGTCCAGGCTGATGTTAAAAATACTCCCCAACCGGATGAAGTAAGCCATACTCATGCATTTCTTCCCCTGTTCGATGTCCCCGATATACTGGGTCGAGCTGCCCAGCCGCTCCGCCAGCGCCTCACGGGTCAGTCCCGCCTCCTTCCGGCACCGCCAGACCCGCCGGCCCACTTCCTCGCACAGCGCCTGCTTTTCCTGCTCATCCATATTAAAAGCCCCTTTGTGCAAAACTTTAGTTATAGCTTGGCACAACTCAAGGTTTTTAAAAGCAACCATCGTTTCTTATTATGCGTCTATAATATCCATTTTCTTAATGCAAGCTTCTTTTTGAGCATTTTGCTCTATTGCGGCGGCAAAAGATTGGTCAATCAGACGATTTTGGGGGCTCGCCCCCTGAAATTTTGCTTTCCCGCCCTTCCAGACGCCAAACAGCACTATTTCAAGCGATTTTTTAAAAACAGCTCGCTTATTCTTTTCTTTTCTTCCGTTATCCATTAAAATCTCTTTGTAAATTCATTTGTAAAACCGGCCCTCTTTTTGCTATCCTAAGCGTGTGGAAAGCAACGCCTGTTTTTTGATCCGGACAAGCAAATTTGGAAGGAGAGGCCGCCTGCGGGATCGTCCTCTGGTTTCCCGCGCGAGGCGGGAGCCCTGCCATGACGCCTAAAACACTCAAGAGCAAGGTATCCCTGGTCTATTTCAGCCTGATCTTTATCATACTGATGCTCGGCGTCATTTCTCTGTGGAATTTGACGCGAATCGGCCGCGCCGTCAATAATATCGTTATCACCAATTATAACAGTATCCAGCGTCTGGGCCATATGAGCGACGCGCTCAATTCCCAGAGCTCCATCCTGCTGACGTACCTGGACACGGGCAATTACGACGCCGCCCTGGAGCAGTTCGACGCCCAGACCACAATCTTTTGGGAAAACTACCACATGGAGCATGCCACCATCATTATCCCCTATGAGATGGAGCTGATCGAGGGGATCGGCAGTGAATATGAATCCTTTCTGACTCAGGCGCAGGCGGTCTTCTCGGCAGAGGGGAACGCGGACGCGCTGACGCTGTACCAGACCGGCACAGCGCCCCAGGCCCAGCGGGTCACGCTGAACATGGACGCGCTGGTCGCTTCCAATGAAAACGCCCTGTTTGCCCGCAAAGAGGAGGCCCAGCAAACCGTCTCCCGCGCCTGGGCTGTGCTGGCGGTCTTTTTCCTGCTGGCGGCGGTCATCGGCTTTTTTGCCCTCAAGCTGTATACCGACAAGCTGTTCCGCCCCATCTACGAAATCACGCAAAACCTGAAAGCGGTGCGCCAGGGCAACCTGAACCGCAAATCCTCGGTGCGCTCCAACGATGAGTTGGGCGCGCTGTGCGAGGAGTTCAACAACATGACCCAGCGTCTGCTGGAATTCGAGCGGAGCACCATGGGCCAGCTCCTTTCGGAACGCAACCGCACCATGGCCATCGTCCGCAGCATTACGGAGCCGCTGGTCATCCTGGACGGCAACCAGCGCGTTACGCTGCTCAATCACTCGGCGGAAGAGCTCTTCGGTCTGTTCACCAGCGACAGCGCCGGTCAGGATTTCCTTTCCGTCATCCGCCGTTCCCGCTTTCATGAGCCGTTGTCCCAGATCCTGCGGGACCCGGGCGCGTATCAGGAGGAGGTGCTCTGTATCGGCTCCTCCGATGACGCCCGTTATTTCAACGTTACCTTGACGCCTCTGCATTACGAGGGGATCGACCCCGGGTCGGTCATCCTGGTCTTTTACGATATTACCGAGCTCAAGCGTCTGGACACGATGCGCAGCGATTTCATCGCCACCATCTCCCACGAGTTCAAAACGCCCCTCACCTCCATCGTCTTTGGGGCGGATCTGCTCTCCGACGGCTCCCTGGGGGCGCTGAACCCGGCCCAGGGCGAGGTGGTCACCACCCTGAAGGAGGATGGCGAACGTCTCTCCCGGCTGGTCTCCGACCTGCTGCTGCTGTCCAGGATCGAATCGCCCAATCTGATCTACCAGTTTGTTCCCTGCGATCTGGCCGGGATCATCCGCAGCGCTCTTCCCCAGTTCCTCCCGCTGGCCGAACAGGGGGGCGTTTCGCTGGCGGCCCAGCCGGAGGCGGACCTGCCGCTGGTTCTGGCCGATCCGGACAAGATCAAATGGGTCCTGAACAACCTGCTTTCCAACGCCGTGAAATATACCGATCCGGGCGGTCGTATCCTGGTCCGCGCCCGGCTGACCGGCGCAAGCGTCACCTGTGAGGTGTCCGACACGGGGGAGGGGATCCCGCCCGCTTTCCTGGAGCGCATTTTTGACAAATACGTCCAGGTCAGCAGCTACGATCTGGAGCTGCGGGGCAGCGGGCTGGGTCTGGCTGTGGCCAAATCCATCATCCTGGCCCACAACGGAAGGATCTGGTGCGAGAGCGAGCTGCACCAGGGCTCCAGCTTCTATTTTACCCTTCCGCTGTCCGATAAGGGAGTTTTGCACCCATGAAGAAGGTCCTGGTCGTCGACGACGCAAAAAACATCCGCATGCTGCTCACCAAATGCCTGGAGTTGGAGGGATACCAGGTCAAGACCGCCACCAACGGCAAGGACGCCCTCGTGCTCTTTTCCTCCGAGCGCTTTGACCTGGCCTTCCTCGATATCAAGCTGCCGGAGCTCTCCGGCACGGAGGTGCTCCGGCGCATCCGCGCCCAGGGCAACGACACCCCGGTGATCGTCATCACCGCCTATCCCACGGTAAAAAACGCCGTGGAGTGTACCAAGCTGCAAAGCATCACCTACCTGCAAAAGCCCTTTACCGCCGACCGGCTGCGCGCCGTGCTGAAGGAGGTCACCCCGCCCGACCCGCTGCCGGCGTCCTCCGATGCGTACAAATGCGCCGCCGATTTGTTGGATGCAGAACGCTGGGAGGAGGCGATCTCCCGGCTCAAGGCGGCTCTCGCCGCCGATCCCACCGATCCTGCGGTTTACTTTGGTCTGGAACGGGCCTATCTCGGTCTTGGCGACCGGGAGACCGCCGAAAAATTCCATAACGCCGGGCGCTCGTTTACCTGATCCCCGCACCGCTCTTCCGCTCAGAAAACAGGACCGTTGTCTTTCCACAAACTGATCAGCGAGAAATCCCTGTTATTTCTGGAAAGGAAGGCCAATTATGAACGACACTCTCAAAAACATTCTGCGCAAAGACGAGACCGTCCTCTGGGCGGGCGCCCCGGAACCGGTGGAGGTGCTGGAGAAGCCGCACGTTCCTCTGCTGATTGTGCGCTGGGCGGTCTGCGCCGTCCTGGGCGTGCTGCTGATCGCTTACCTGACCTATTTCTCCGTGTACGTCTTCCAGGTGGAAAACCAAGCCCGCATAGTGGTGGGCGTCGTACTGGCAGCCTGTATCTTTGTGGCCCTGCGCCCCTTTATGGACGCCCGCGGCCTGCCCAAACGGGTCTGCTTCGCCGTCACCGACCAGCGCTTTATCCTCTATCGCCGCAACGGAGACGCCTTTGATTACCGGGAACTGACCGACATGACCGAAGCCACGGTAGAGGCGCTTCCCACCGGTGCGTATAACTTCTTTATCGGCCCGGTCACCAATTCCCTTCGCCGGAGCACCCACCTCAACGTCACCGAATACCGCGAGGACGCCAAGCTCGACCCGCTGGTCTTTGCCAGCGTGGCGGATATCCAGGGCCTTCTCCGCGTCCTGCCGTCCTATATCACCGTCCACGGCGCCCCCGCCGCCGACCCGGAACGGGCGGCCTGAATCTGCGTTCTTCTCTTTCCCTTTCACATCCCGCCCGGCGCGCCGTTGCCCAACGGCGCGCCGGGCGGGAACCATTTTACCCGTCCGCGTCCTGCGGCCTCCCGGCGGAAGCGCATCCGCTCTGCCGCTGCGCCCGACCGCGGTCTTCCCCCGCCGCGCGGCGGTCCGCCACGCAAAACCGCCCCGGAGCCCGGCATCCAGCCGGTGCTCCGGGGCGGTTTTCACTTCTGCGGCGGACGTTATTCCGCGGCGGGACTCCCGGCGGGCGTGCCGGTCGCTTCCGGCGCACCGGACTCCTCCGGCGTCCCGGTCTCCTCCGGCGCGGCGCTCTCCTGAGCGGCGGCCTCGGCGTCCCGCTTGGCCTGACGGGCTTCGTTGAGCTGCTGGATCTTATCATAGAAGGCCTTGGGGTCCAGCGCGGCAAAGGCGTCGTTGGTCTCCACCACGGCGTTTTCCAGCCACCCGTCCATCAGGTTGCTCATGGCGTAATTGCTGTAGAGGCTGCGGGTATCCGGGGTGTCGGCATCCAGGCGCAGGATGATGTGATAGCCGTACACGGTCTCGATGGGCTCGCTGATCTCGCCCTCGGCCAGGGCCAGAGCCCCCTCCTCAAACTCGGCCACCATCTGACCGCTGTAGGCCAGGTAGCCATCGGGGTAATAAAGGTTGCCCTCTTCGTCCCGGCCGTCGTCGCTGTACGCATTCATCAGCTCGTCAAACTTGGCCGCAGGGTCGTCCGCGGCACGGATCTGCGCCAAAAGCTCCTCCGCCTCGGCCTTTTTGGCTGCCTTTTCCTCGTCGCTGTAAGTGGGATAGCCGGTCGTCTCATCCGTACCGGTGGAGTTCTCGAACGCCACCAGGATATGCTTTGCATTGTAAATGCCCTGCTCTTCCAGGAAGGCATCCATCTCGGCGTCCTCCGGGTCCAGCTTCCCGTCGGCGGCGTATTTCTCCTCCAGGGCCAGGCTCTGGTAGTACGCCATGTTCAGCTTGCGGAACGCCGTATCGCTGATGCACTGCTGATCCAGCCAGTCCTGATAGACGATCCCCTGGCCCTCCAGGGTCTCCTGGAGCTGAGTCATCTGCTCGTCCGCCGTCGTCTGGTCCTCTTCGGATATCGCCGTGCCTTCCTCCGCGGCCTTGAGTTCCACCAGGGCGTAGAGCTTGCTGGTCTCCAGCGCGTCGTTCTTCAGGTAGTCGGCCGTGGGCGTGCCGTCGATCTCCTCCTCCCAGGCGGTGTCGTCGGCCAGATAGCCGCTCTGCTTGGCGGTGGAAATGCTGGTCAGCAGCCAGAACAGGTACTCGTCGGCGGGCACCTCGGTGCCGTCCACGGTATAGAGCACGGTATCCCGGGTGATCCCGGCGGCCTGATATGCGATGTCCCCGGGATCGGGCGTGGCCTCAGGCTCGCCGGTCCCGGCGCAGCCGGCCAGCAGCCCCGCCGTAAGTACGCCGCTTAGTCCGGCGCACAGGAGCTTTTTCAGTTTCATCTGATTCATATCCTCCTTCATTTACAAGAGGCGCCGCCCCTGCGGAGGCTCTGGATACTACACGCCAAAGGCCGGACGCTTGTTAGAGTATACCGCGTTTCTGTCCCCGCGGCAAGAAAAAGGGGCGGGATTTACTGAAAATTCATAATTTTAAGGTTCGGTCGGCGCCGGGCGCGGCCCGGTGCGAGCCGGCCCGCCGGGACGGGAGCGGCCGCTCCTGCGCCCCGTCCGCTCATTCCTCCGCCGGCGCGGTCTTTCCGTAGTCCTCCACCAGCTTTTGGGCCGCCTTGAGGGCGTCCTCCCCCCGTTTGAGCTTCAGGGAGAGGTAGGGCTTCTCGCCGGCGGAGAACAGCAGCCGGCCCCCATAGCGTTCCTGCCCGCACAGGGCAGATACCCGCTGCAGGTCGAACCGGGCCAGGTAAAGGTTCAGCCGGATGCCCTTCTGGTCGATCTGACCGATGCCGTTCCGGGCGGCGGCGGCGCGCAGCAGAGCCACGGCGATGAGGTTATTGACCGTCCGGGGCGGGTCGCCGTAGCGGTCGATGAGCTCGTCGGTCACATCGTCGGCGTCTTCCTCGCTGCGGATGGCGGCAATGCGGCGGTACAGGTCCATCCGCTGTTCCGGAGAGGGGACGTACCGGTCGGGGATGGAGGCGGCCACGCTGAGGTCCGCGGCGCACTCGGTCTGCACGGGAACGGGCTCCCCACGCTCCTCCAGCACCGCCTCCTCCAGCAGCTTGAGGTACATGTCATAGCCCACGCTGAGCAAAAAGCCGCTCTGCTCGGGACCCAGGATGTTGCCCGCGCCGCGGATCTCCAGGTCCCGCATGGCGATCTTGAAGCCGGAACCGAATTGCGCAAACTCCCGGATGGCTCCCAGGCGCTTGGCGGCCACCTCGGAGAGGACCTTGCCCCGGCGGTAGGTCAAATAGGCGTACGCCCGGCGGGTGGAGCGCCCCACCCGGCCCCGGATCTGGTGGAGCTGGGCCAGCCCCATCCTGTCCGCGTCCTCGATGACCAGGGTGTTTACGTTGGAGATGTCGATGCCGGTCTCGATGATGGTGGTGCACACCAGCACGTCGATCTCTCCCTCGCTCATACGGCTCATGACGTCGTTGAGCTCCTCCTGGCTCATCTTCCCGTGGGCCACTGCCACCGCCGCATCCTCCCCCAGCAGCTGCTGGAGGCGGGCGGCGGTGCGCTCGATGGTCTCCACCCGGTTGTGGAGGTAGTAAGCCTGGCCGCCCCGCTCCAGCTCCCGGCGCAGGGCGTCGGAGAGCACGCCCCAGTCGTGCTCCAGCACATAGGTCTGCACCGGCTGTCGGTCCTGGGGCGGCTCCTCCAGGGTGGACATGTCCCGGATGCCGGAGAGCGCCATGTTCAGGGTGCGGGGAATGGGGGTGGCGGACAGGGTAAGCACGTCCACCTGCTTGGACAGCTCCTTGAGCTTCTCCTTGTGGGCCACGCCGAAGCGCTGCTCCTCGTCCACCACCAGCAGTCCGAGATCCTTCCACTCCACGTCCTTCTGGAACAGCCGGTGGGTGCCGATGAGCACGTCGATGCTCCCGTCCTTCACCCGGCGCAGGGTCTGCTTCATCTGGGCAGGCGTGCGAAAGCGGGAGACCACGTCGATCTCGACCGGATACTTGGCAAAACGCTGCTTGGCGGTCAAAAAGTGCTGGCGGGCCAGCACGGTGGTGGGGACCAGGATGGCGGCCTGCTTGCCGTCCAGCACGCACTTCATCACCGCCCGGAAGGCCACCTCGGTCTTGCCGTAGCCCACATCGCCGCAGAGGAGCCGGTCCATCGGCCGGGGGGTCTCCATATCCCGCTTGATCTCTTCGATGCAGCGCAGCTGGTCGTCGGTCTCGGCGTACTCGAACTCGTCCTCAAACTCCTTCATCCAGGGGGAGTCGGGGGAAAAGGCATACCCCGGCTGCCGCTGGCGCTGCGCGTAGAGCTGGATGAGCCCCTTCGCCAGGTCCTGCACCGCCTTGCGGGCCCGGCTCTTGGCCTTCTCCCAGTCGGTCCCCCCCAGCTTGGAGAGCTTGCGCGTTTCGTTGGCGTCCTCGCCGGAACCGATGTATTTGCTCACCAGGTCCAGCTGGGTGGCGGGGACGTAGAGCACGTCGGCCCCGGCGTAGGCGATCTTCACGTAGTCCTTCTCCACGCCGTCCACCGTCATGCGGGTCATTTCCAAAAAGCGCCCCACGCCGTGGTGCTCATGCACCACCAGGTCGCCGGGGGACAGGTCGGCGTAGGAGCCCAGCTTCTGCCGGTTGGTCACCGCCCTGGCCCCGCGCTTCTTCCTGCCCGGCAGGGCCTGCCCCTCCGTCAGCACCGCCAGATGGGCCCCGGGGTACTCCATCCCCGCGGTAAGGCCGCCCACGGCAATGACCGCCTTGCCGTACTCGGGCAGTGCATGCAGCTGGAAGTCCACGGCGGTCTTCCGGTTCTGCTCCCGCAGCAGGGTCTGCAGATTCAGGGCCCGCTGCTCGCTGCCCACCAGCACCACGATCCGAAATCCGTCGGACACGTAGTGGGCCAGGTCGGACACGGCGGTCTCCAGGCTGGCGCCGTAGGAGGGCAGCTGTTTGGCCAGCAGGCTGAGCAGGGTGCGGGGCCGTGCGGGGTACTGGGCGGAGGCAAAGGAGTCCAGATAGCAGACCGGCCATGCCTCCAGCTGCCGGCACAGCGCGTCGAAGCTCTGGGCGAACTCGGCCAGCTCCCCGGCCACCGTGCCGTTTTCCAGCAGGGTCTGGCTGTCCTGCTCCAGCTGCCACAGATAGTGTTTGGCCCGCTCGGCCACGCGGGGGCTCTCGCTGAAGAGCACCACCGCCTCCTCCGGCAGGTAGTCCGCCGCCGTGGCCACCCGGGGATAGATCAGCCCCAGATACCGGTCCAGCGCCGGAAACACGGCGTGGCCGGCCAGGCGCTCCCGGTCCTCCTCCAGCGTGCGCAGCAGGGCGTCGCTGCCGCCTTTGCGCCGCTTCACCCGGGCAATCAGGCCGTCCAGTTCCCCCAGCAGGCCGTCCCAGCCCCCCGGCGCGCACTGGGGCAGCACCTCGGCGGCGGGCAGGATCTCCGCCTGCCGGATGTTCTCGGTCCGCCGCTGGGTATTGGGGTCGAAGAGCCCCAGCGAATCCACCTCGTCCCCGAAAAACTCCGCCCGCACCGGGCGCTCCTGGGCGGGAGAAAAGAAGTCCAGAATCCCCCCGCGCAGGGCAAACTGCCCCACGCCCTCCACCTGCTCGCAGCGGGTGTATCCCGCCGCCGTCAGCGTCCCGGCCAGTTCGTTCAGGTCATGGCTCTCCCCCAGGCGCAGGGTCTGCGCGGCATGGATCAGCTGGCTTTTGGGCATGGTGCGCTGTAACAGGGCCTCCACCGTGCACACCAGCAGGGGGCATTCCCCCGCCGCCAGCGCGCGGAGCACGGAAAGGCGCCTGTGCTCCCACTGGCGGGAGGCCACGGCGGCGTTATGAAAGGTGAACTCCCGGGCGGACAGGGTGCGCACCCCTTCTCCGGAGAGCGCGGCCAGATCCCGCTCCAGCCGCTGGCACTCCCCCTCGTCGGCACAGACCAGTACCACCGGCCGCCCCAGGGCCTGGCGCAGCCCGGCGGCAAAGTGGGCGCGATGAACGGCGGACAGGCCGTTCACCGCCGCCGGACAGGCGCCGTTGTCCACGGCGGCGCACAGCTGCCGGAATTCCGGGAGATCGTTGAGCGCGGCAAGCAGCGGCTTCATAGGGCCCTCCTAAATAGAAAATTTTGGAAGTCACGGGCGCAGCGCCCACTCAGCGACGGACGGCGGGCGCCCGGTGCGGCCGCCTGCGCCCCAGCAGGATGGGGCAAAAGCGATCCAGCAGCAGGATCAGCGGCGCCGGGATCAGAACCAGCCCCGCCAGGTGGACCGCCAGCAGGCCCCAGCCTGAGACGGGCGC
Organism: Lawsonibacter sp.; assembly: GCF_022777125.1. NCBI lineage: Bacteria > Bacillati > Bacillota > Clostridia > Eubacteriales > Oscillospiraceae > Lawsonibacter > Lawsonibacter sp. The sequence continues at coordinate 4,031 of NZ_JALFGV010000141.1, read as the reverse complement.
GAGGCACTCCACAGCCCGCTGGGCCAGATTGGAACCAAGCCACCCCACGGCATAGTAGGCGGCGCTGTATTTCCCCAGAAAGCGCAGGCCTCGGGCCGCCGGAAGCGCCCGGCAGAGCAGGACACAAAACGCCGCGCCGCAGGCGCCCGCGGCGTAGCAGGTGAAAAACTCATTGAGGTAGCGCAGATTATAGTCGATCCGGGTGGGGCCCAGATTCCGGTTGAAGGCGGTAAGCAGCAGGTTGGCCCCCAAACACACCAGGGCCACCCGTATCGTTTGTCCCGCGCTGCAGACAGAGGCGGGATGTCTCTCCAGCCAGTGCCGGGCCCGGCGGCCCAGGGCCAGATAGGGCAGCAGCAGCACCGCGGCGTCCACATGCCAGGGCAGTCTGGCCCCGCCCAGCCGGGCGTAGATCCACACCGCCCCCGCCGCCAGCAGCGCGGCGGGGAGCAGTCTGTTTTCCCTCCCTTCCAGAGCGCGCAGCAGCAGGGCAAACAGGCATTCCGCCGCAAAGAGGCCGGGGAAGAACCAGGCCCGCCCGGCCCAAGGGGTATCCGGCCACTGCAGGGCGATGCCCAGCAGTCCGTCCCAGTCGGGCCCGCCGCCCGCGGCAAGGGCCGCGGCGCTTTCCCAGCAGAAGAACGCCAGGTTATACGCCAGGTAGGGCATCAGGATCGGCAGCGCCTTATGGCGCAGGGTCGCCCCCACGCCGCCGGGGCGCAGGGAAAAAAACCAGCCGCTGAGCAGAAAAAACAGCGGCATGTGGAAGGAGTAGATCCAGGCGCTCGCCCACTCCGGCAGAAGGCGGGAGTGCCCCAGTCCTACCAGCAGCACGCCCAGCCCCTTGGCCGCGTCGGGCCAGGCCAGACGCGCGCCGCCCTGCTCAGCCATTGAAGCGGCTCATGGCCCGGTCCGCTCCCTCCCGCAGCAGGCACTCCACCGCGTCGGCACACCGCTTGACGGCCTGATCCATCGCCTTGGCGTCCTCCCCGGTGAATTTGGAGAGGACCCAGTCGGCCATGTCGTAATCCGGGTGGGGCTTGCCGCCCACCCCCACCTTGACCCGGGGGAAACCGTCCCCGCCCAGCTGAAGGATGATGTTTTTCAGGCCGTTGTGCCCCCCGGCGGAGCCGTTTTTCCGAATGCGCAGCCTGCCCACGGGCAGGGACACGTCGTCGGAGATCACCAGCACCCGCTCGGGCGGAATCTTGTAAAAATCCGCCGCCGGGCGCACCGCCTCGCCCGAGAGGTTCATATAGGTCACCGGCTTCATCAGCAGCACCCTGTGCCCGCCCACCTCCGCCGTATTGGTGAGGGCGCGGTATTTCAGCTTCTGTACGGGCACGCGGCAGCGCTCGGCCAGCTCGTCCACCACCCGAAAGCCCACGTTGTGACGGGTGAGCTCGTACTGCCCGCCGGGGTTTCCCAATCCCACCACAAGCCACTCCACACCGTTTTTGTTCTTGCCAAACAGCATCCTATTACCCCTTGATACGGATCTTCCTGAAACACAGCGGGCGCTGTGTTTCAGGAAGGTTGATTCGGACGGGTTTTGCGCCCGCCGGGCGCGCTCCCATTCCGCTCTGGGAGCGAAATGGGAGAATCGATCCAAAACGGGAAACGGCGGGGGCAAGCCCCCGCCCTCCCCGGTCGGTCTGTCTTTTGTCGGCTCTGCGCAGCGGCTCTGCAGCCGGGGAGCGCTCCCGGACGCCGCTTACACGAACAGCTTGGAGACGGAGATCTCCTCGTAGATGCGCTCGATGGCCTCGGCAAACATGTGGGCCACGGAGAGATACTTGATCTTATCACAATTTACGCCGGGACGGGCGGGAACGGTGTCGAGGAAGAACACTTCCTTGATCACGCTCTTTTCAATGCGCTCCACCGCGGGCCCGGAGAGCACGCCGTGGCTGGCGCAGGCCACCACCTCCGTGGCGCCGCCCAGCTCCACCAGGGCCTGCGCCGCGCCGCACAGGGATCCGCCGGTGTCCACCATATCGTCAAAGAGGAGGACCTTTTTGCCCCGCACCTCGCCGATGATGTTCATGACCTCGGAGGAGTTGGCCTTCTGGCGGCGTTTATCCACGATGGCCAGTCCCATGCCCAGCTTCTGGGCAAAGGCCCGGGCCCGGGCCACGCTGCCCACGTCGGGAGAGACCACGATCACGTCGTCCTCCTGCCCGGCATAGCGCTGGTGCAGGTAATTGGTAAACACGGGGTTGCCCAGCAGATTGTCCACGGGGATATCGAAAAAGCCCTGGATCTGATTGGCATGCAGGTCCATGGTCAGCACACGGTCGGCGCCGGCACGGGTGATGAGGTTGGCCACCAGCTTGGCGGAGATGGGGTCGCGGGGTTTGGTCTTGCGGTCCTGACGGGCGTAGCCGAAGTAGGGCATCACGGCGGTGATGCGCCCGGCGGAGGCCCGCTTCAGGGCGTCGATCATAATGAGCAGCTCCATCAGGTTGTCGTTGACGGGCGAGCAGGTGGACTGTACCACAAACACGTCGGAGCCGCGGACCGTCTCGTAGATGGAGACGAAGTTCTCCCCATCGGAAAAAGCCCCGACCTCGGCGTTGCCCAGTTCCATCCCCATCTCCTTGCAGATGGCCTCGGCCAGGGGCCGGTTGGAATTGCCGGAAAAGATTTTGATATCCTTGCCGTGTGCGATCATTTCTGACATCCTCTCATTTTTGTTTCTCTTTATCATTTCCCGCTTCCGGGATCATTTCCTGCTCTTGCGGCGCTTGGCGGCCCACTGCTTCTTGACCACCTGCACGCTGCGGGCGATGGCCAGGGAGTCGGCGGGGACCTCGTTGGTGATGGTGCTCCCGGCGGCGGTGTAGGCGCCGTCGCCCACCTTTACGGGGGCCACCAGGTTGGTGTTGCAGCCGATAAAGGCGTCGTCCCCGATGGTGGTGCGGAACTTGGTGGCGCCGTCATAGTTGACGGTGACGGTGCCGCAGCCGAAGTTGACCCGCTGCCCCACGTCGGAATCGCCCACATAGGTGAGATGGGAGATCTTCGTGCCCGCGCCGATGTCGGAGTTCTTCAGCTCCACAAAGTCGCCCACCTTCACGTTGGCCCCCACATGACAGTTGGGCCGGATGTAGGCAAAGGGGCCGATCTTCACGCCGTCGTCCACCCGGCTCTCGTTGAGCTGGGATGCGTTCACCGTCACCCCGTCCCCGATGATGCAGTCCCGGACCATGGAATTGGGGCCGATCTCGCAGTGTCGGCCGATGACGGTCTTCCCCCGCAAAATAGTGCCGGGCAGCAGCACGGTACCGTCCCCCACGGTGACCTGCGGGCCCACGTAAGTGTTGGCGGGGTCCACCACGATCACGCCGCGTCCGGTCGTCAGCGCCCGGTTCAGGGCGGATACGCCGTCGTGGTGGGCAAAGCTCTGGGCGCTGAGCCAGTCCATGCCCCGGCTCAGCGGCTGGATGCCCAGGAACTGCCCGTAGGGCTGGCCAAAGGCCTCCCCCTTCTCCCGCAAAACGGCGTCGAAGTCCGCCCCCGCGTCCAGCGCGTCTTTGAGCGCGGCGGAGTCCACCCGGAACACGCCGCAGCTCTCCCCCCGGGGCAGCGCCGCCCCGTCGTCCGCCAGATACGCGGCGGCGGCGGCGTTCAGATAGACCGGCTGGGTCACCACGGCCACCCGTCCCGTCAGGCCGGACAGGAATTCCGCCAGCCGCTCCCGTGCGTCGGTGGCGCCGGTGGTCACATAGCCCGTCCCCTCCGGGAAGCAGGCCTGGGCCGCCTGCCGGTCATCGTCGTGGCAGACCACTAAAAATTTCTCGAACCCCTCCGCGCGCAGCGCTTCGGCCATCCAGACCGCCGGCGGAGCGAACATCAGCTCCTCCAGCATCCAATTGAACCGGCCGTCCTCCCGGGGGAGAAACACGACCGCGCCCTTTCCTTCCATATGGCGCACCTCTCTTTTCCGTTTCATTATAGCAAAATGGTCTCAAAATTGCATCGACAAATTCAAAAAATCCACGTTTTTCCCGCACTTTATGTGCCTTGCA
>NZ_JALFGV010000139.1:0-14941 GCF_022777125.1 Lawsonibacter sp. | reverse complement strand
GTTGATTCAGAGGATATGGAAAAGCAGATCGCCGTCCTACAAGGGCATCTAAAGCAAGCCTTTGGCACAAAAAGCCGATTGGAGCGCCAGATGGATACCTTGGACATCAATGATGCCCACTATGACAGAAAAATTTTGGACTTGCAGCGCCGCTATGATGAACAGTATGATACGATAGAAGAAATCGAAGCTCAGATGGATGAGCTGCAAGGGCAGATCCGAAGCATCCAGCAGGAGAAAATCTCCGGTGACAACATTTATCGTCTTTTACTGGCATTTGATGAAGTCTACCATTCCGCAACGGAAGCGGAACAGAAAGAGTTTATGAAAGCCTTTATCGAGCGAATCGAGATGTTCCCGGAAAAGAGAAAAGACGGTAGCTGGATAAAGAAGATTGTTTTCAATTTCCCCGTGCCTGTTGATGGCGAGGAAGTGAAAGAACTTCCCTTGGAAACTGAAACAACAGTCGAGACGGCGGTCCTCTTGCTGCCGGACGCCGGCCCGCAGGGAGACGGGGGCGAACCGTACGCCGGGGAGCCCCCCTGCCCAGCCGTGCGTTGAGCGATGCGTCCAACAGAGGGGCCGGCGTGATCCGGGAAGCGATTCCGATCCGGCCCCGCCGCCGGACCGCCGCATTCCGGCGGAGCGGCACCTGAGCGGGGCGGCCACGGCCTGTCCCTGGCAGGCGAGCGCACGGACAACCGGCTGGGGCGTTGCTGCCCAGCGGCCTGCCGATTCCGGCCGGCCCCGGCCGCGGCCCGGCCGAAGCATCGGGAAGGAGGCGGCTGAATGGACCGCACCCCCTATCCGCGGCTTTAACGCCATGACCGCCGACTTCTTTTCGTTCTTCAGCGCCAGGTATCCCGGCCGGGTGCTCCGCGGCGATTGGAACCGGGACATCTGGTACAATGTGGAGACGGTATCCTGCTGGTACGGCGTGGGCGAATGCGCCCGGATCCGGGATCATTACCGGGGCTGGAACCCGGGCACCCATGTGGAAATCCCCCGGGATACCGACTCCAATGCCGTCAACGGCGCCGGTCTCACCGCCTCCCTCCGGGCCTGTCACTTTGGCAACGACGCCTACTGCAGGGTGGCCTCGCCGCGCACGGCGGAGGTGATGCTGCGGCGTCTGTCCAAATGACCGCGGTCCAAAGCGAATCCGGGATTCCCACCGGCCGGGCACAAAAAAGGGGCTGGAGCATCTTAACGCGATGCTCCAGCCCCTTTGTGATGGTCCCAAAAGCGGCGTTGTCCCTTTTCCGGGACGGCTGCGGCCGGCCGAGGGATCTTTGTACTACCGCTCGGGATGGCACATGCCGCTGCCGGGACAGTTCCCGCATCCGCCGGAGCAGGAGCAGCCTCCCCTATGATGCGTTTTGTTGTAGACGCCGCGGGCCACGATGGCAACGAACACGGCCAGCACGATCAGACCTATGACAAGTGTGGGGACATTCATCGCTTCCGCCTCCTTACCGGGCCGCCGCGGCCACGGCGCTCACGGTCAGGTGGTTTTCATCGTACTTGTTTCTGCGCACCAGCAGGTAGACCAGCCCGGCCAGCACCACGGCGGCGGCCACAGTGCCCGCTCCAAACCCCACCTGACCGGCGATGAGGCCCCCGATCTGATAGACGATCAGGGCGCTGGCATAGGCGAAGGCGCACATATAGCCGATGGCGGCAAAGGTCCATTTGGCGCTGTTCATCTCCCGCTTGATGGCGCCCATGGCGGCGAAGCAGGGGGCGCAGAGCAGGTTGAAGATCATGAAGGAGTAGGCGGAGATGGCGGTATAGTGCGCGGCGACGGCCGTCAGCAGGCCCGGATCGTCCTCGGCCACTTCTTCCCCGATCTGGAACAGGATTCCGAAGGTGGAGACCACGTTCTCCTTGGCGATGAGGCCGGTGACGGTGGCCACGGTGGACTGCCAATCGCCAAAGCCCAGGGGGCGGAACAGGATGCAGACCGCGCCGCCGATGGCAGCCAGCAGGGAGGAGTTGTTGTCCTCCACCATCCGGAACACGCCGTCCACAAAGCCGAAGCCCTGGAGGAACCAGAGGATGATGGAGGAGGCCACGATGACCGTTCCGGCCCGCTTGATAAAGGACCAGCCGCGCTCCCAGGTCGCCCGCAGGACGTTGCCCGCGGCGGGGACATGGTAGGCGGGCAGCTCCATGACGAAGGGCGCGGGATCGCCGGCGAAGGCGCGGGTCTTCTTGAGCATGACGCCGGAGATCACGATGGCGGCCACGCCGATGAAGTAGGCGGAGACGGCCACCAGGCCACTGCCGCCGAACAGGGCGCCGGCGAACAGCCCGATGATGGGCATCTTGGCGCCGCAGGGGACAAAGCAGGTGGTCATGATGGTCATGCGGCGGTCCCGCTCGTTCTCGATGGTGCGGGAGGCCATGACGCCGGGCACGCCGCACCCGGAACCGATGAGCATGGGGATGAAGGACTTGCCGGACAGGCCGAACTTGCGGAAGATCCGGTCCATAATGAACGCCACGCGGGCCATATAGCCCACGTCCTCCAGAACGGCCAGCATCAGGAACAGCACCAGCATCTGGGGCACGAAGCCCAGCACCGCGCCCACGCCGGCGACGATGCCGTCGGACACAAGGCCGGTGAGCCACTCGGCGCAGCCCCAGCCCTCCAGCAGGGCCCGGGAGCCCGCCTGAAGCCATTCGGCGCCCAGCACGTCGTTGGTCCAGTCGGTGAGGAAGGAGCCGAAGGGCCCCATCGCCACCCAGTAGACCAGGAACATGATCCCCGCGAAAATGGGCAGCGCCAGCACACGGTTGGTGACCACGCGGTCGATCTGGTCGGATGGGGACAGGGCGTGCCTGGCGGCCTTTTTTTTCACCGAGCGCTCCACCACGCCGCTGATGTACGCATAGCGCTGGTTGGTGATGATGCTCTCGGCGTCGTCGTCCAGCTCGGACTCGCAGTCCTTGATGTGCTCCTCCAGATGAGCGGCCAGCGCGGCGTCCAGCTTCAGTTCCTCCAGGACCCTGCCGTCCCGCTCGAAGAGCTTGATGGCATACCAGCGCAGGTAACGCTCCTCCACCCTGCCCTGGATGGATTCCTCAATGTGGGCGACGGCGTGCTCCACGCTGCCGGTGAACACATGGGGCAGCTCGCCGGCCTTCCGGCTCCGGGCCAGGGAGACGGCCCTTTCAGCCGCAGCCATGCCTCCCTCGCCCTTCAGTGCGCTCATCTCCACGACCTCGCAGCCCAGCGCCTCGCCCAGCTTCTTCCGGTCGATCTCGTCCCCGTTCTTGCGGACCAGGTCGATCATGTTGACCGCCACCACCACGGGGATGCCCAGCTCGATGAGCTGGGTGGTCAGGTACAGGTTGCGCTCCACGTTGGTGCCGTCCACGATGTTCAGGATGGCGTCGGGCTTCTCGCCCACCAGGTAGCTGCGGGCCACGACCTCCTCCAAGGTATAGGGGGAGAGGGAATAGATGCCGGGCAGGTCCTGGATGACCACGTCCTTATGGCCCTTGAGCCGCCCCTCCTTCTTCTCCACCGTGACGCCGGGCCAGTTGCCCACGTACTGGTTCGAGCCGGTCAGGGCATTGAACAGGGTGGTCTTACCGCAGTTCGGGTTGCCCGCCAGCGCAATTTTGATGTCCATTTGTGTTCTCCCTTCCAAACATTCGATCCAGCCAAGCGTTCCTGCCAAACGCGGTGCGCTTACGCGATCTCGATCATTTCCGCGTCGGCCTTGCGCACGGAGAGCTCATACCCCCGCACGTTCAGTTCGATGGGATCGCCCAGCGGGGCCACCTTGCGGATATGCACCTGCGTCCCCCTGGTGATCCCCATGTCCATGATACGGCGCTTCACCGCGCCCGCTCCGTGGAGCCGGACCACGGTGACGGTCTGCCCCACCTTTGCCTCTCGCAGCGTCTTCACTGTCGATTCCTCCTCAAATCATGATACGGTTTGCCATCGATCGGTCCAGGGCGATCCGGCTGTCCTTCACCTGGAGGATCAGGTTCCCGGCGATCTCGCTGACCACGGTCACCGTGCTGTCCACCACGAAGCCCAGCTCCGCCAGATGCTGACGCAGTTCGTCCTTGCCGGTGATTTTACGGATCGTCACCGTCTCACCGGGCTTTGCCAATGTCAAGGGCATCATAATCCCTCCTCCTCACGCCGGATAGTTAGATGCATCTAACACCCGGTCGGAAAACAGGGGTTAGCATTATCTAACCCCTAAATCGCTATAAGTTTACCTCGACTAACTCAATTTGTCAATGGCTTTTCCACCGATTTCTTGTCAAAGGGCGCGTTTTATGCTAATGTATAGAAAAGCCCGAGCATCTGGAGGCCGCTTTATGAAAATTTATGAATCCGCAGAGGATTATCTGGAAGCAATTTTGAGTTTGCAGGAGCGCCATGGGATGGTCCGCTCCATCGATATCGCAAACGAGCTCCACTTCTCCAAGCCCAGTGTCAGCGTGGCTATGAAAAAGCTGCGGGAGAGCGGCTATGTGGAGATGGACCGGGACGGGCGGATCACCCTGCTCCCGCCCGGCGAGGCGGTGGCCGCGCGCATCTATGAACGCCACCGCCTGCTTACGGACTTTTTTGTCCGCCTGGGGGTGGACCCGGAGGTGGCCGCCGCCGACGCCTGCAAAGTGGAGCATGATCTGAGCGAAGAGACCTTTTGCAAAATCAAGGAACATGTCTATCGCCAGCCCGGGGCGGATGCGCCCGCCCCAGGCTCCCGCCCCGAACGTTAGAACCGCTTTTTCAAGAACGGCGGAAGGCCCCCGGACGATGCGTCCGGGGGCCTTGTCGGTTTCGCTCGCTTGTGTGCCGCTCTGCCAGCCGGGTCAGGCGCCCGCAGCGGCCGCCAATCAAAAGATTCCCGGGCTTTATGCCCGGGAATCTTTCAGCAGAATTTACTTGTACAGCTCCACCAGCCGGGTCAGGTGCTCGTAGCGCGCCTTGGCGGCCGCTTCGTTTTCGGCAAAGAGCTTCTCCGCACGCTCGGGGAAGGAGCGGGTCAGAGCGGAGTAGCGGGCCTCGTTCATCAGGAACTCCTGATAGCCGCCGGCAGGGGCTTTGGAGTCCAGGGTGAAGGGGTTCTTGCCCTCGGCCTTGGCCGCGGGGTTGAACCGGAACAGGTTCCAGTAGCCGCATTCCACAGCCTTCTTCATCTCGATCTGGCAATTGGCCATGCCGCCCTTGATGGAGTGCATCTCGCAGGGAGCGTAGCCGATGATCAGGGAGGGGCCGTGATAGGCCTCGGCCTCGGTGATGGCCTTCAGGGTCTGGTTGGGATTGGCGCCCATGGCCACCTGGGCCACGTAGACGTACCCGTACTGCATGGCGATCTCCGCCAGGCTCTTCTTGGGCTGCACCTTGCCGGCCGCGGCAAACTGCGCCACCTGGCCGATGTTGGAGGACTTGGAGGCCTGTCCGCCGGTGTTGGAGTACACCTCGGTATCAAAGACGAAGATATTCACATCCTCGCCCGAGGCGATCACATGGTCCAGGCCGCCGTAGCCGATGTCGTAGGCCCAGCCGTCGCCGCCGAAGATCCACACGGACTTCTTGTTCAGGTACTCCTTCTCCTGGAGAATCTCGGCGGCCAGCTTGCAGGCGTCACACTGGCAGAGCGTCTCACCCTTGGCCTGCAGCTCCTTGCCGAAGGCCTGGATCTCTGCCTTGCCGCTGGCCAACAGCTCATCCACGGTGCACAGGCCGTCCTCCAGGGCGGCGATGTAGGCCTTGGTGGCCTCGGCGTTGGCCGCGCCGTCCTCCAGGGTGTCCAGCCACTTCTGGCCGGCCTCCTTGATGGCGGGAGTGGCCCACTCCGCGGCCAGCAGGGCGCGGGTCTTGTCGGCCAACCGGTCGCGGATGGCCTTCTGGCCCAGATACAGGCCCAGGCCGTGCTCGGCGTTGTCCTCAAACAGGGAGTTGGCCCAGGCGGGACCCTTGCCGTTCTGGTCCACCGTATAGGGAGAGGTCGCGGCCGGGCCGCCCCAGATGGAGGAGCAGCCGGTGGCGTTGGAGATATACATCCGCTCGCCGCAGACCTGGGTGACCAGGCGGGCATAGGCAGTCTCGGCGCAGCCGGCGCAGGAACCGGAGAACTCCAGCAGGGGCTGCTTGAACTGGCTGCCCTTGACGGTGGCGATGTCCTCCACGTCGGCCTTGGGGGCCACCTTGGCCACCATGTAGTCGAACACGGCCTGCTGATCGGCCTGGGACTCCTGGGGAACCATCTCCAGCGCCTTGACCGGGCAGGCGCTCACGCACACGGAGCAGCCCATGCAGTCCAGGGGGGAGACGGCGATGGCGAACTGATACACGCCCTTGCCCTTGCCGGCCTTGATGTCCACGATCTTGGCCTGTGCGGGGGCGTTGGCGGCCTCCTCCGCGGTGAGGGCGTAGGGCCGGATGGTGGCGTGGGGGCAGACGTAGGAGCACTGGTTGCACTGGATGCACTTGGCCGCGTCCCACGCGGGCACGGACACGGCCACGCCGCGCTTCTCGTAGGCGGAAGCGCCCTGGCAGAAGGTGCCGTCCTCATGGCCGTCTGCGAAGGCGGAGACGGGCAGGCTGTCGCCGTCCATCTTGCCGATGGGCTCCAGCAGCTCGCGCACCATCTTGACGGTGGCGGGATCGCCCTCCAGGTGCTCGGCCGCGGTCTGGTCCTCGGCGTCCTTCCAGGAGGCGGGCACGTTGAACTTCTTGAAGGCGGAGGCGCCCAGGTCAATGGCCTTGTGGTTGCGGTCCACCACGTCCTGGCCCTTCTTCAGGTAGGAATGGGTGGCCGCGTCCTTCATGTAGCCGATGGCCTCGGCCTCCGGCATCACCTTGGCCAGGGCAAAGAAGGCGGACTGCAGGATGGTATTGGTGCGCTTGCCCATACCGATCTCGATGGCCAGGTCGATGGCGTTGATGGTGTAGACCTGGATGTTGTGCTCGGCAATGTAGCGCTTGGCCACGGCGGGCATGTGGTGGTCCAGCTCCTCATCGCTCCACTGGCAGTTGATGAGGAACACGCCGCCGTCCTTCACGTCCCGGACCATGGGGAAGCCCTTGACGATATAGGCGGGCACATGGCAGGCCACGAAGTCGGCCTTGTTGATGTAGTAGGGGGCGCGGATGGGCTGGTCGCCGAAGCGCAGGTGGCTGATGGTCACGCCGCCGGTCTTCTTGGAGTCGTACTGGAAGTAGGCCTGCACGTACTTGTCGGTGTGGTCGCCGATGATCTTGATGGAGTTCTTGTTGGCGCCCACGGTGCCGTCGCCGCCCAGACCCCAGAACTTGCACTCGATGGTGCCGGGGGCCGCGGTGTTGGGGGAGGGCTTCTCCTCCAGGGAGGTGTGGGTCACGTCGTCCACGATGCCCACGGTGAACTGCCGCTTGGGGGCGGACTTGGTCAGCTCCTCATAAACGGCGAACACGTTGCTGGGGGGCGTGTCCTTGCTGCCCAGGCCGTAACGGCCGCCGATGATGGTGGCCTGACGGCCCGCGTTGGCAAAGGCGGTGACCACGTCCAGGTACAGGGGGTCGCCCTGGGCGCCGGGCTCCTTGGTGCGGTCCAGCACGGCGATCTTGGTGGCGGTGGCGGGGATGGCGGCGAGCAGCTTGTCCGCCCGGAAGGGGCGGTACAGGCGCACCTTCACCAGGCCCACCTTCTCGCCGTGGGCGTTCAGGTAGTCGATGACCTCCTCCGCCACGTCGCAGATGGAGCCCATGGCGATGATGACCCGGTCGGCGTCGGGCGCGCCGTAATAGTTGAACAGCTGGTAGTCGGTGCCCAGCTTGGCGTTGACCTTGCCCATGTACTCCTCGACGATGTCGGGCACCGCCTCGTAGTACTTGTTGGCGGCCTCACGGTGCTGGAAGAAGATATCGCCGTTCTCGTGGGAGCCGCGCATCACGGGATGCTCGGGGTTCAGCGCCCGCTTGCGGAAGGCGTTGACGGCGTCCATGTCCACCATGTCCGCCAGGTCCTCGTTGTCCCAGATGGCGATCTTCTGGATCTCGTGAGAAGTGCGGAAGCCGTCAAAGAAGTTCAGGAAGGGGACGCGGCCCTTGATGGCGGCCAGATGGGCCACCGCGCCCAGGTCCATGACCTCCTGCACGTTGCCCTCGGCCAGCATGGCAAAGCCGGTCTGGCGGCAGGCCATCACGTCGGAGTGGTCGCCGAAGATGTTCAGCGCGTGGGTGGCCACCGTACGGGCGGACACGTGGAACACGGCGGGCATCAGCTCGCCGGAGAGCTTGTACATGTTGGGAATCATCAGCAGCAGGCCCTGAGAGGCGGTGTAGGTGGTGGTCAGGGCGCCGGCGTTCAGAGAGCCGTGCACGGTGCCGGCCGCGCCGGCCTCGGACTGCATCTCCACTACTTTCACGGTGGTCCCAAAAATGTTCTTGCGGCCCTGTGCGGCCCACTGGTCCACATAGTCGGCCATGGGGCTGGAGGGCGTGATGGGGTAGATGCCCGCAACCTCGGTAAAGGCGTAGGACACGTGGGCGGCAGCCGTGTTGCCATCCATGGTTTTCAGCTTTCTCGCCATTGATAGTCTTCCTCCTTATTTGTTGGTCCAGGGCAATGGGGATCCGTCCCCGCCCGTCCGCCGTTGGACCGGGCCGGATTCCCATTACCCTGGCTGTTTCCTTCGTCCCCCGGGGCCCATTCCCCTGGAGGCCCATACATTTTAACACCCCTGTCCCTATTTGTAAATCAAATCTTATTCCCAGGGCAAAATTTTTCATAAATCCGTACAAATCTTGCAAAATTGTTCTTAAACAAGAACAAAATATGGACGCGCCCGTCTAAATTGCGCCTTTACAAACTAAACTCATTATGCTAAAATGATCGGTTTAAAAATTTCGTCTCCCCTTTGCGGAAAAGTATGGTATAATAGCCGCACAGCGGCCATGATACCGGCAGGCGGCGGCCTGGCCGCGGCGCTTTCTCGACATTGCGGAAGAAGGGCGGTGCGCCTTATGCTCCATCATGTGCGTTCTCTGGGCCTGAGCGGCGTTTCCGGATACGAGGTCACCGCCGAGTGCGACCTGTCCGGCGGCCTGCCCGCCTTTGATATCGTGGGCCTGCCCGACGCGGCGGTGAAGGAGGCCCGGGAGCGGGTCCGCGCCGCCATCAAAAACTGCGGCTTCTCCTTTCCCGTCTCCCGCATCACCGTGAATCTGGCTCCCGCCGACCGGCGGAAGGCGGGCACGGTGTACGACCTGCCCATCCTGGTGGGCATCCTGGCCGCCGGGGAGCAGATCCGGCCGCCCGCGCCCGACGCGGCCTTTGTGGGAGAGCTGTCCCTGTCCGGCTCCCTGCGGCCGGTGACCGGTATGCTGCCCATGGCGCTGGCCGCCGGGCGCGCCGGCGTGCGCGCCCTCTATGTCCCGGCCGCCTCCGCCGCCGAGGCCACCCTGGCGGGCGGGGCGGCGGTCTATCCGGTGGAGAACGTGGGGCAGCTGGTGGCCCATCTGAAGGGCGAGGTTCTCCTCTCTCCGGCGCAGCCCTGGGTCCCCCCCGCCCCGCTTGCCGGCTGCCCCGACTTTGCCGACGTGAAGGGGCAGGAAACGGTCAAGCGGGCGCTGGAGGTCGCCGCGGCGGGCGGGCATAATATCGCCATGGTGGGGCCGCCGGGCGCGGGCAAATCCATGCTGGCCAAGCGGCTTCCCTCCATCCTGCCCGACATGACCCGCCGGGAGGCGCTGGAGGCCACCCAGGTCCACTCGGTGCTGGGGCTGACCAGCGCCGAGGCGCCGCTGCTCCTGCGCCGGCCCTTCCGCAGTCCCCATCATACCATCTCCGTCATGGGTCTGGCGGGGGGCGGCTCTCCGCCCCGGCCCGGGGAGATCTCCCTGGCCCACAACGGGGTGCTTTTTCTGGACGAGCTGCCCGAATTCGGCAAGGAGACCCTGGAGGTGCTGCGCCAGCCCCTGGAGGAGGGGCAGGTGCAGATCACGCGGGTATCCGGCACGGAGGTCTTTCCCGCCCGGTTCATGCTGGTGTGCGCCATGAATCCCTGTAAATGCGGCTGGTACGGGTATGACCGGCGCTGCCGCTGCTCGGAGAGGGACGTGGAAAAGTATCTGGGCCGGCTCTCCGGCCCCCTGCTGGACCGGATCGACCTGTATGCGGAGGTGCCGCCTCTGGCCTTCGAAGAGCTCTCCGCCCGCGCCGCCCCCGCCGAATCCTCGGCGGACATCAAGCGCCGGGTGGATGCCGCCCGGGCCGTACAGACCGCCCGCTTCGGCCCCTCCGGCCCCGACTGCAACGCCCACATGGGCCCTGCGGAGCTGGCGGAGCACTGCGCCCTGGACGCGGCGGGCGCCGCCCTGATGAAAGGGGCCTTCGACCGCATGGGGCTTACCGCCCGCAGCTATGACCGCATCCTCCGGGTGGCGCGCACCATTGCGGACCTGGACGGGGCGGAGCGCATCGGCGTGGAGCATCTGGCGGAGGCCGTCCAGTACCGGGAGAGCGCCTGTTTCCGGCGCTGAATCCTGCGGATACAACAACCGGCGGGCCGGACCTGCGCCGGAGCGCCCGCCCCAAATAAGGAGGAAGACGATTGGACGAGATCATACTGCTCAAGCTGGGGGAGCTGGTGCTCAAGGGCCTGAACCGCCGCAGCTTTGAAGACAAGCTGATCGGCAATGCCCGCCGCCGCCTGAAGGACCTGGGCCAATTCCGGGTGTACACCAAACAGTCCACCATGTATGTGGAGCCTTTGGAGGAGACCTGCGACATGGACGGGGCCTGGCTGGCCATGTCGCGCCTGTTCGGCGTGGTGGGCCTCTCGCGGGCCCGGGCCTGCGCCAAAGACAAGGACGCGCTGCTGGCGTGCGCCAAGACTTATCTGGACGGCCGCCTGCGCGCGGCAAAGACCTTCAAGGTGGAGTCCAAGCGGGCCGACAAGTCCTTCCCCATGACCTCGGTGGAGCTGTCCCGGTATGTGGGCGGCGAGCTGGACGAGGCCTATCCCAACCTCCAGGTGGACGTGCACCATCCGGAGCTGACGGTCTATCTTGAGGTACGGGATTATGCCGCCTACGTCCATGCCGACCCGGAGCCCGGCGCAGGCGGCCTGCCCGTGGGCATCGGCGGCCGGGCGGTCAGTCTGCTTTCCGGCGGCATCGACTCCCCGGTGGCCTCCTGGATGATCGCCAAGCGGGGCATCGCCCTGGAGCTGGTCCACTTTTTTTCCTACCCCTACACGTCGGAGCAGGCCAAGCAGAAGGTGCTGGACCTGGCGAAACTGCTCACCCCCTGGTGCGGGCACATGGTGGTCCACGTGGTCCCCTTCACCGCCATCCAGGAAGAGCTGCGGCGCAAGTGCCCGGAGGAGCTGTTCACCGTGCTCATGCGCCGGTTCATGATGCGCATCGCCGAGCAGGTGGCCCAGCGCACCGGCGCAGGGGCCCTCGTCACCGGCGAGTGCTTGGGCCAGGTGGCCAGCCAGACCATGGAGGCCATGCGCGCCACCACTGCCGTGTGTTCCCTGCCCATTCTCCGCCCCGTGGTGGGGATGGATAAGGAGGAGATCGTCCGCATCGCCCGGAAGATCGGCACCTTTGAGACCTCCATTTTGCCCTATGAGGACTGCTGCACCGTCTTTACCCCCCGCCATCCCCGCCTGCGCCCCGTGCTGGGCGAGCTGGAGTGCGCCGAGGCCGCCCTGGACGTGGACGGGCTGGTCGCCGCTGCGGTGGACGGAATCGAGCGCCTGCGCGTGTAGCGGCGCCCTCCCCCTCCCGCCGCACCGCGGCCCACGGCGCGGCATCCCCGGGCGGAGCGGCTTTGCCCGGGAAGCGACCGCGTTGGCGCCGCGCCTTTGGGGCGGCGCTTCAGCAGGCTGTCTGCTTGTCCCACCGAACCCATCGCCAACTCCCCGCGCGATCTTTGCGCGCGCGGGGACCCCGTACCTTTCCCATCCTCAGGCGGAGTGAATCCGCCCTGCGGAAATGCCGCGCTGACGCTGCGCATTTACGGCGGTTCCGGCCGCCGCGCCCGGCGTCGGCGCTCTGGAGGTCTTATTTTGTCCCACACCGCTGAACTGATCGCCGTCGGTACCGAGCTTCTGCTCGGCAACATCGCCAACACCGACGCGCAGATGCTCTCCCAGGGGCTGTCCGCCCTGGGGATCAACGTCTATTACCACACCGTAGTGGGCGACAATCCGCAGCGCCTGCGGGCCGCTGTGGAGATCGCCCGCCGCCGGGCCGACATCCTCATCACCACCGGCGGGCTCGGCCCCACGTGCGACGACTTGACCAAAAACGTGCTGGCCGAATGCTTCGGCAGGCCCCTGGTCCGCCATGAGGCGTCCGCCCGGCGCATCGAGGCCTACTTCAGGAGCATCGGACGCCCCATGACGGAGAACAACTACCAGCAGGCGATGCTGCCCGAAGGCTGCACCGTGCTGGACAACGACTGGGGCACCGCCCCGGGCGTAGCCTTTGAGGCGGATGGCGTGCACGTCGTCATGCTTCCCGGCCCGCCCCGGGAATGCCGGGCCATGTTCCAATACCGCGTGGCGCCCTATCTGCGGGCCTGTTCCGACGGGGCCATCTGCTCCCGTACCCTGCGTATCTTCGGCATGGGGGAATCCCTGGTGGAATCCATGCTGCGCAGCCAGATGAACGCCATGCAGAACCCCACCCTGGCCCCCTACGCCAAGGAGGGCGAGGTGGAGCTGCGCATTACCGCCAAGGCCGGGCACGAGCAGGAGGCCCGCGCCCTGATCGCGCCGGTGGAGGCCCGGCTGCGCGCCCAGCTGGGCAGCGCGGTCTACGGCGCGGATGTGACCAGTCTGGAAGAGGTGGTGCTGCCCCTGCTGAAGGAGCGCGGCCTCACCCTGGGCTGCGCGGAAAGCTGCACCGGCGGACTCATCGCAAAGCGCATCACCGACCTGCCCGGCGCATCTGCGGTCTTCCGGGGCAGCGTGGTCAGTTACGCCACTCCGGTCAAGCACACGGTGCTCGGCGTGCCCCAGGCCCTTCTGGAGGAATACGGCGCGGTGAGCGAGCCGGTGGCCCGCGCCATGGCCGAGGGGGCCCGCCGGACGCTGGGCTGCGATCTGGCGGTGGCCGTCACCGGCGTGGCCGGTCCCGATCCGGATGAGCGGGGCAACCCGGTTGGGCTGGTCTATCTGGCCCTGGCCGCACCGGACGGCACCACGGTCAAGCGGACCCGGTCCGGCGGCGTGCGGGAGCGCATCCGGACGCTGGCCGCCAGCGGGGCGCTGGACCTGGTCCGCCGCTGGCTGTCCGGCGCGCCGCTGGAGGAAACCGGAACGGAGCCTTCGGAATGACGCTGCTGGAGCGTCTTGGCGGGCCGGACACGATACGCGCGGGGATCGCCGCAGAATTTCGCGCCCTGAACCGCACCCCCCACCCCTCCCGGCACGAACGCTCCGCGGTGCGGGTCCTGACCGCCCGGCTGGCGGAACTGGGGCTGGCCCCGGTCCGGGACGGGCACGGCAACGTGATGGCCGACGTGCCGGCCGCGCCCGGCCGCACGGCGGCCCCCCGGCTGATCCTGCAGGGGCACCTGGACATGGTATGCGCCGTGGCCCCGGGCAGCGGCTTCGACCCGTTGGCCGAGCCGGTGACGGTGGTGGAGGCGGACGGTTTCCTCCGCTCCGACGGCCGCTCCTCCCTGGGCGCGGACAACAATCTGGGCAACGCCGCCGTGCTGTGGCTGCTGGGCCGCGGCCTGTCCCACGGCCCTCTGCGCCTGCTGTTTACGGCAGCGGAGGAGGTCGGCCTGGAGGGGGCCAAGCAGGTGGACCCCTCCTGGCTGGCGGGGGCGGACTTTCTGCTCAATACCGACGGATTTCACCTGGGCCGGGCCATCGTGGGTTCGGCCGGCGGCCGGCGGGAGACCTACCGGCTCCCCCTGGCGGCCTGCCCCGCCCCGGCGGGGGACGCCTGGCGCATCGCCCTTTCCGGCGGGGCGGGCGGGCACTCGGGTGACGACATCCACCGGGGCCGGGCCAATGCGCTGCGGCTGCTGGCGGGTTTTCTGCTGGCGCGGCCGGACTGGGCCGTGGCGGACTTCCGGGGCGGCACGGCCCATAACGCCATCCCCGCCGCCGCGGAGGCGCTGGTCGTCCTTCCGGAGGGCGGCGAGCCCGATCTGGAGGACCTTGCCCGGGAAGCGGCCGCCTATGGGGCCCGGGACCCCCGCCTGACCCTCTTCCACGCCCCCGCGCCCCGGCCGGAGCAGGTCTGGTCCCCGCTCTGCCGCCAGGCCGCTTTGGCCTTGACGGCGGGGCTGTTTCACGGCGTGTACGCGATGGACCCGGCCTTTCCTGACGTGGTGGGCGCTTCCGCCAATGTGGGCCGGCTGTCCGCGGAGGACGGCCAGATACAGGTCTGCGCGTTCCTGCGCTCGGCCCGGCCGTCGTGGGAGGCGGAGCTGGCCCGCGCCCATGATGCTCTGGCCGGGACGCTCGGCTTCTCCGCCGAGGCGTCCGGCTACCCCGGCTGGACGGGGGACCCGGCCAACCCGCTGGCCGCAGTGCTCGCCCGGGTGTACCGGGAGCAGACCGGACGGACACTGGAGGTCTCCACGGTCCATGTGGGGCTGGAGCCCTCAGTGCTGGGCCCCAAAGCCCCCGGCCTGGTCATGGCCAGCACCGGCCCCGATATTCTGGACGCCCACTCAGTCTCCGAGCGGGCCCCTCTGGACACGCTGCCCGATTACGCCCTGCTGCTGGCGGGTACGCTGGAGGCCCTGTAGCGCACCGGCGTACCGCGCTCTCCCGCAGGGGTGCCTTGCAGAGTTCCGCCGTCCGCAGACAGGGGAAGGAAATGCCCCTCCTCAGGACGGACAGGGCGACTTTTCCGCAGGAATCGAGTCCTGGCCGTCCTGTAGCCCCCCTGCCGGAAAAGGCCAGGCCTTTTTCGACAGGGACAAGGACCGGGCCCGGC
>NZ_JALFGV010000019.1:0-15003 GCF_022777125.1 Lawsonibacter sp. | reverse complement strand
CCCATCTGTCAAGTTGGAATTTTGATTTTGCATCGCAAATCGGAAAATGGCGCCTGTTTGTTCTTCCCCCAGGGGAGAAAAACAGCGGTTTACGCCTGGGGTTTGACGATAAAGTTGACCAGTTTGCCGGGGACGTGGATGATCTTGACCACGTCCATTCCGTTGAGGAATTTGGCCACCTTGGGCTCAGCTTTGGCCGCGGCGACGATGGCATCCTGGTCGCTGCCCACGGGGACTTCCACGGTGCCCCGGAGTTTGCCGCCCACCTGGACGGCAATGGTGAGGACGCTGGATACGGTCTTGCTCTCGTCGTAGACGGGCCAGTTCTGCTGGCAGGCCATGCCGCCGCGGGCGGCGGCGAAGCCCAGGCTCTCCCACAGCTCTTCCACCATATGGTGGGCGAAGGGGGAGAGCATCAGCAGCAGCGCGCCGAAGTCGCCCCTGGAGCAGCCGTTGGCATAGAAGTCGTTGACCAGGGCCATGAGAGCGGCAATGGCGGTGTTGAACTTCATGGCCTCGATATCATCGGCCACCTTCTTGATGGTCTTGTGGAGGCCGCTCTCGTTGGCCTTGGAATATCCCGCCTGCTCCGTAAGCTGCTCGGACAGATTCCACACCCGATCCAAAAAGCGCTTGCAGCCCTTGACGGCATTGGCCGACCAGGCGGCGGCCTTCTCAAAGTCGCCGATGAACATGATATAAAGACGCATGGTATCCGCGCCGAACTCGGCAATGACGTCGTTGGGGTTGACTACGTTGCCCCGGCTCTTGGACATCTTCTCGCCGCCCTCGCCCAGAATCATGCCGTGGCTGGTACGCTTTTGATAGGGCTCCTTGGTGGGGACCACGCCGAGGTCGTAAAGGAATTTGTGCCAAAAGCGGGAGTAGAGCAGATGCAGGGTGGTATGCTCCATGCCGCCGTTGTACCAGTCCACCGGAGACCAGTAGTCCAGCGCCTCCCGGGAGGCCAGGGCCTCTTGGTTGTGCGGGTCCATATACCGCAAAAAGTACCAGGAGGAGCCCGCCCATTGCGGCATGGTATCGGTCTCCCGCTTCGCCGGGGCGCCGCAGTGGGGGCAGGTGGTACTGACCCAGTCGGTCATCTTGGACAGCGGGGACTCGCCGGTGTCGGTGGGCTCGTAGGAATCCACCTCGGGCAGCAGCAGCGGCAGCTCGCTCTCGGGCAGGGGCTGCCAGCCGCACGTTTCGCACCAGACCATGGGGATGGGTTCGCCCCAGTAGCGCTGACGGGAAAAGACCCAGTCGCGCAGCTTATAGTTCACCTGCTCGTGGCCGATGCCCTTTTCCTCCAGCCAGCGGGTGATGACAGGGATCGCCTCGCGTACCGTCAGGCCGTCCAGGAAGCCGGAGTTGACCAGAATACCGGTGTCGTCCTTGGCGGTAAATGCCTGCTTCTGCACGTCCTCGCCGCCGGAGACCACCTCGATGATCTCACAGCCGAACTTCTTGGCAAAGGCCCAGTCACGGGTATCGTGGGCGGGCACGGCCATGATGGCGCCGGTCCCGTAGGAGGCCAGAACATAGTCCGAGAGGAAGATGGGGATCTCCCGGCCGTTGACCGGGTTGACCGCCCGCACGCCCCGGAGCTGTACGCCGGTCTTCTCCTTGTCGGCGGCCAGCTCGGTGCGCTCAAAGTCGGACTTGCGCGCGGCGGCAGCCACATAGGCGCTGACCTCGTCCAGGTTCTCCAGCTTGTCCGCCCACTGCTTCACGTACGGATGCTCCGGAGAGATGACCATATAGGTGGCGCCGAACAGGGTGTCCGGCCGGGTGGTGAAGACAACGATCTCATCCCCGGTGGTGGCCTGGAAGGTCACCTCCGCGCCGGTGCTCCGGCCGATCCAGTTCTTCTGCTGGATCTTCACCCGCTCAATGAAATCCACCCCGTCCAGATCGTCGATGAGGCGCTGGGCGTACTCGGTGATCTTGAGCATCCACTGGCTCTTCTCCTTGCGGATGACGGGGGCACCGCAGCGCTCGCACACACCTTCCACCACTTCCTCGTTGGCCAGCACGCATTTGCAGGAGGTGCACCAGTTCACCGGCATGGTGGTCTTGTAGGCCAGACCGTGCTTGTAGAGCTGAAGGAAGATCCACTGGGTCCACTTGTAATACTCCGGATCGGTGGTGTTGATCACCCGGTCCCAGTCGAAGGAATAGCCCAGCATCTGCAGTTGCTTGGTAAAGTTGGCGATGTTGTCGTGGGTCACCTTGGCCGGGTGGATGTGATTTTTGATGGCGTAGTTTTCCGTGGGCAGGCCGAAGGCGTCGTAGCCCATGGGGAACAGGACGTTGTAGCCGTCCATGCGCTTCTTGCGGGCCACCACGTCCATGGCGGTATAAGGCCTGGCATGGCCCACGTGCAGGCCCTGTCCGGAGGGGTAGGGAAACTCCACCAGGCCGTAAAACTTCGGTTTATTACTGTGGTTTTCACAGTGGTAGGTCTTCTCCTCCAGCCACTTCTTCTGCCATTTGGGTTCGATGCGGGCGAAATCGTACTTCAACTCTCTCACGCTTTCTTTCGATCTATCATCGGCCCCTCCGGGGCGTACAGTCTGTGCTATTATAATCGAAAAAGCCCTGATTTGCAAGGGTTATGCTTGACTTTTCCCCGCGGCTTGACTTTTCCCCGCGGTGCGGATAGGGCGGGGATAACAAGGAAGGGAACGTGGGCGCAGAGGGGAAGCCGGCGTATGCAGATTGTCGGTATCGTCCCGGCCGTGCCGGCGGCCGCCGTGCTGGCCATCGGGCCGGGGGCCGCCTTCTGATTTCTACGCCCAACCACCCCGGGAGAGCGGGTGGACGCAGCGGAGGGCGAGTCCCTCCGGCAGGTGATGGTCGGCCGCAGCGGCGGCTGCGTCCCCATCGCCCCCGCCGCCTATGCCGTCACGGTCTATCCCGACCGGGCAGAGACGGGGCGCTCCTTCGGCGTGAACAGCCAGGGGCGCGTCTACCAGGACAGGCGGCGCTATTCCGACGCCCTGGAGCAGGCGGCGGAGCTGACGGCCCTGCTGGAGCGCATCTGCTCCTGAACGGTTCAGAGGCCGCCTCTTTCCGTTCCACGGCAGCACGGCCGTTTCTCTTTACTCAATATAAGAATACACACGTTTCCATCGAAATAGGCTGCAAAAAGCGGCGGGTGGGGGAATTCCCCCGCCCGCCGCTGGCCTGTGTCCCCGTGTTCAGTTCAGCGGGATGGTTACCGCTTCGTCCTCCAGCAGCATACAGTTAGGCTGCCAGAAGCACACGCCCGCGACCTGCTCCGCCTGCATTTCCGGGTAGCTCCAAGTCACAATCCAGTTCCCGGTTTCCTTATCGCGTTCCCATTCCTTGGCGCCGCCCAGGGCCAGCTCCGCCCCGTCAGCATCCAGCAGGCCGAAGTCCGGGGTGTACTCGTCGCTCAGCCCCAGAATTCCCTCTTCACGGAACACCGCCGTTGCCTGCTCCTCTCCCACATCCAGTGACAGGAGAGTATAACCGTTGTCCGCCCCCTCGTCGGTCAGCGGGAGGGCGTCCAGGCTGCCGGACACCCGGTGCGTGCCGCCGTCCGCCGCCCAGGGCACCAGGGTGAGGGAGGCCATGTTGGTGCGGCCGCCCTGAAATTCATAGAAATTGGAGAGGGCGCGAAGGCCGCCGGACACAAGGCCGTAATAACTGTGGGGCAGCACCGTTCCCTGGTCGTCCCGCAGGATGAAATGGGTAAAGGGGCGGTCACTCTTGGTACTCAGCACCAGCCCTCCCCCGGAGGGAGCCACCGCCACCTTCTCCACGGTGATGCGCTGTCCGTCCACCGTAAAGGTCTGGTTCGGCTCCGCC
This sequence comes from Lawsonibacter sp., assembly GCF_022777125.1. Lineage (NCBI taxonomy): Bacteria > Bacillati > Bacillota > Clostridia > Eubacteriales > Oscillospiraceae > Lawsonibacter > Lawsonibacter sp. The sequence goes on along the minus strand of NZ_JALFGV010000019.1, from coordinate 11,166 downwards.
ACCAGACTCTCCCCATCGGGGGCGGTTTTATCCACCAACAGATCAAGGCTCCAGTTCCCCCGTACTCGGGGAACCAACTGGTCGGTATATACCTCCAGTTCCACAACGGCGGGCAGGACGGTCATCACCGGGCAACGCTGGGTCAGCTTAATGGCATGGCTGTCCAGCCGTTCCCATTCCGTCTGTGCTCCCCAGGCCTCCAGCTCACGGCCCTCCGCCCGAAGGTTCAGAGGCCAGACCGCGGGTCCCGTCTCCTCCTCGCCGCCCCAATTGGGGATCGGCTCCTCGCCGGTGATGGTGGCATAGAGGGTGATAAACGCCTCGTCCACGCCGATGCCCTCCAGGGTGAGGGTGTAGCCCTGGTCGGTGACCGATGCCCCCACCTCGGCGGAATAAGGCTGGAACCCCTCCGCCGCGCCGCCGAAGCCGCCGGGTCGGGCGATCAGCTCCAGCACGCCGGAGGCCGCCGCCACGCCGCCCACGCACAGGGCCGCCGCCAGGACCCCAGCCGCCGCCCACCGGCGGAGCCGGCGGGGGCTGGGCCTCCTCCGTCCCTCCGGCAGCCCCTCCAAAATGGCGTCCATACGCCCGTCAAAGCCCTGCGGAACCGGGCAGTCCTCCCGCCGGGCCCGCTCTTTCAACCGCTCATCCAATCGGTTCATGCTTCGTCCTCCTCCCGCAATCGCTCCTTCAGCCGCTGGCGGGCCCGGCCCAGCCGGGACTTCACCGTTCCCTGGGCCACCCCCAGCACCCGGGCGACCTCCGCCACGGGCAAATCCTCGTAGTAGTAGAGGGTCACAGCAGCCCGCTGCTCTTCCGGCAGGGAGAGCACCGCCTCCCACAGGCCGCCGGGGTACGCGTCCTCCGCGCCGCCGGCCAGCGGCTCCAGCTCGTCGGTATAGATCACCCGGCCGCCCCTCCGCCGCTGTTCATAGGCGCAGTTGACCGCGATCTTCAGCAGCCAGGCGCGGACCGCTCCCCGGGCCCGCAGGCGGTCCCAGACCTGCCAGGCCCGCAGGACGGCCTCGCCCACCGCGTCCTCCGCGTCGGCGTCGCTGTCCAGAATGCTCCGGGCCGCCCGGAACATGCCGCGGCTGTGCTCGGTCACCGCCGCGGCAAATTCCTCCCGCGCCGATGCCCGGTCCACGCCTTCCCTGGTCTGTTCCATGTGCTCACCTCGTCTTTCCTTGTCCGGACACTCTATAGATGCACGGGCGGGCGGTTTGGTTCCCCTGGGACAAAAAAACGTTCCGAACAGACATGGGGCCCGGCGGAACTCCGCCGGGCCCCATCTGATTTAATTCTCGGTCAGCACGCCGGACAGATCCATGGGCACGGCGTCGCTCCACAGGCGCTCCAGGTCGTAGAACTTCCGGGCCTCCTCGTTGAAGATGTGCACCACCACGCTGGAGAAATCCAGCAGCACCCAGGTGCCGCCCCGGTGGCCCTCAATGTGGTGGGGAGGCTCTCCCGCGTCCTTGAGCGCCTTCTCACAGGCGTCCGCCAGGGCCTTGATCTGGGTGGTGGAGGTGGCGGAACAGATGACAAAATAATCTGCAAGCGTGGTCAGTTCCCCCGTCTCCAGCAGCTTGATGTCCCGGCCCTTTTTGGCGTCCAGGGCACGAACGCACTCCAGCGCAATCTCTTTTGGTGTCATTGGCAGTTCTCCTTTACTCAATGGGTTCCATACCCGGTCCGGAAGCGCCGTCCGGGGTCGTCACAGGGGTCTCAGCCGGAGGCGGGGTGGGTTGTGCGGTCTGCACGGGCGACGGAGTGGCCGCCGGAGCAGCGCTTTGGACGGGAGTCTGAATGGGGGCGGCGCTTCCGGAGGGCGCAGGCGTCTCCGCCGCGGCGGGCGGCGTGCTCTCCCCACTGGGCGCCGGACTGGGGGAAGGCTCCGTACCCACGTCGGGCGTCTCCTCCACGGGGCGGGCCGGGGTGGGCGTGGCCGCCGTCTGGCCGCCTTTGCCGCCGGAGCTGCCGGAGGAAATACTGCTCACCACATCCAGCTCGTTCAGGCGCAGGTCCTCCAGATAGGGGTTGAACCTTTCGTTGACCACCTCCAGGATCTCACTGGCGATGGGCAGCAGATGCGCCCCGTCCCCGGCGGACTTGTTGGGCATGGTCAAAAACTCCACGTTGTCCATGTCCAGCCCGCCGATCGCGGATTTTCCGAAGTAGGCCATGTTGGACACGTTCAGGTTGGTCACCACGTTCTCCTGGAAGATGCTGATATACTCCATCAGATTGGGCAGCAGCACATCCGGCTGGAGGCACTTGGCTACCACAGCCTTCATAAAGGACTGCTGGGTCTCGATGCGGCCCAGGTCGCCCGTGGCATAGCCGCTGTTGAGAATATGGCCGCTGTCGTCGCTGTTGTGCCGCCAGCGCAGCAGCCCCATGGCGTCGCTGCCGTCCAGGAGCTGATAGCCCTCCTTCAGATCGATCTTAAAATCCTGGGACAGATCGTTATAGTACATCCGCCGGGGCACGTCGAACCACACCCCGTCGATGGCGTCCACCAGCTTGCCGACGGCCTCCCACTGGATAATGACATGAAAGTCCGGGACCACCCCGGTCAACTCTCCCACCTCTTCCTTCAGCGCCGCGATGCCGTCGTCCCCTCCGCCGGCGCGGTTATAGACCGAATTGAGCAGCACCTTGCGTCCATAATACTCCACGTAGGTGTCCCGGGGCAGGCTCATGACGCTGAGACGCTGGTTGGGCACGTCGTACGCCGCCAGCATCATGGTATCGGTATTGCCGCCGCCGAAGGTGTCCTGCCCCACCACCAGGAAGGTATAGAACTGTTTCTTCCGGTCGGCGGAAAGGCCGGGGATCTCCACTTCGATCTCGTTGCCGTCGTCGTCCACCATGGTGGTGCTCTGCGGCTTGCGGCTGGCGCTGGGGTCGTCCACGTCGGGCGGAGCGGTAATCAGGTTCCAGGCGATAAAGCCCGCCACGATGACGGCGGCGATCACGGTCAGGGCGATGTACAGCCCCCGCAGGACCTTCTGCCTGCGGGTACGCGGTCGGCCGGGACGTTTTTCCCGCGGCTTTTTCTCTGTCTTTTGCAGGCGGGAACCGCCCTGGTGGTTCTTTTTCTGTTCCGGGTTCATTCTATTGATCCTTTCCGTTTCTCTCGCGCGCAAGCCAATCCCGCGCCCGCACCGTGTTTGCATGCACGGGCAGGCCCCGGTCCGCCATTTCCCGGATGCTCATCTCACACCCGGCCAGCACCGCTGCGTCCAGATCCTGGTAAGCCAGGGTCCTGAGCCGCTCCACGCCGGGGAAATCCCGATTCGGCTCCATGTAGTCGGCAATATACAGGATCTTTTCCAGCCGGCTCATGTCCGCCTTGCCGGTAGTGTGCCAGTAAATCGCCTCAAATATGTCGTCGTCCGCTCCGTACACGTCCCGGGCCACACACGCGCCCGTCTTGGCGTGGAGCAGCTTGACCGCCGTTTGCTCCAATTCGTCCAGTACGATACCATATTTCGCGCATAATTGCAACTGCTCTTCCATGTCCAGATATTTGGTGCAGTCGTGCAGGATGGCCGCACGCCGGGCTTTTTCCTCGTCCGCGCCCCACCGGCGGGCGAGCCGGGCTGCCTCCGCCTCCGTGCCCTGCACATGGGCGATGCGCTTGGCGCGGATCATGGAGTAGGAACAGGCCCGCAGTTCCCGGTCGGGCAGACGCTTCCGGTCATAGTGTACGCCGTAGAGGCCCTTGCGGATGATATAGCCGTACACCGCCGGGGCCAGGAATTCCCGTCCCTCCCCCGCCGCCAGCAGCGCCCGCAGCCGGGTGGACGAGATGTCTACGATATCGGGCGAGTGGACCAGCCGCACCCGCGCGCCCAGCTCGCGCTCCAGACGGCGGGCCTGGGCGCACAGCGCCTGCTCCGGCGCGTCCGGGGTGCGGGCAAAGGCGCAGATGCCCGCCAGGCGGGCGATCACATCCGGCTCCCTCCAGTTCTGAAAGCTGAGGAACATATCCGCGCCCATCAGCAGCCACAGCTGCGCGTCCGGTTCCTGTTCCCGGAGCTGCCGCAGCGTATCGGCGGTATAGCTGACGCCGGGACGTTTCAGCTCCAGAGCGCTGGCCTCCACCCGGCCGGGCAGAAGCAGAGCGTCGGCGGCGATGGCCGTCATATCCAGGCGCTGCTCCGCGGAGGGCGCGCCGGGCGGCAGGACCTTGTGGGGCGGCTGGGCCGCCGGCAGGAGCACGAGCCGGTCCAGTTCCAACGCCTCCAGGGCGGACCGCGCCGCGGTCAGATGTCCCGTATGGGGCGGATTGAAGGTGCCGCCGTAAATTCCCAGTTTCATAGACGCTGCCCCCTATCCGGTCTCGCTCACTTGCGCTTTCGGTCCGATACCAGGACGATCTTGTCCTTCTTCTCCTTATTATGGCTTGGACGGTACAAAACGAATTTTGTTCCGATGACCTGTACCACCTCGCTGCGGGTGGCCCGGGCGAGCTCTTCCGCCGCTTCCCGGCTGGTGAGCATGCTGTTCTCCAGCACCCTGCACTTGATCAGCTCCCTGGCCTCCAGCGCGTCGTTGGCCTGCCGGGTCAGGTTCTCTCCGATCCCGTCCTTGCCGATGTGAACGATGGTGTCGATGCCGTTGGCCAGCCCCCGCAGCTGGGCGCGCTGTTTACTGGTTAGATCCATATTTCATTCCTTCCCGCCGAGACGCTTCCGGCGCTTTTCCGTTAAAGATTCGATTTCGTCCTCCGGCATCCACAGCTCGCTGTATCCGCAGGAGAGACAGCACCATTGCTCCACTTCTACCGCTCCCCAGCTTTTCATCAGAAAGCTCTTGGTCCGCTCCGGATCGGAAGCGCCGCATTTCGGGCAGACCTTGCTGTTCTTCATGCCGCCTTCACCCTTCCGCCTTTTTCAGATATTCCTTCAGCTTTTTTTCAAATAAATCCAACGCCTTCCCCCGGTGGGAGATGGCGTTCTTCTCCTGGGCCGTCAGCTCGGAAAAGGTTTTTTTCAGCGCGGGCACAAAGAAGATGGGGTCGTAGCCGAATCCGCCCTCTCCCCGGGGCGCATAGGCCAGGGCGCCGCAGCACTCCCCCCGGGCCTCTACCACGCCCCCGCCCGGGAAGCAGCAGCAGATACAGGAGACGAACCGGCACCGCCGGTCCAGCTGCCCGCGCATGTTCTCCAGCAGGAGCTGATACCGCCCGGTATCGTCCAGCCCCTCGCCCCCGTACCGTGCGGAATAGACCCCCGGCGCGCCGTTCAGGGCGTCCACGCAGAGCCCGGAATCGTCCGCGATCGCGGGCAGGCCGCTGGCCTGCATCACCGCATGCGCCTTGAGGCGGGCATTTTCCTCGAAGGTGGCTCCCGTCTCCTCCACGTCTACATCCACGCCCGCCTCGGACTCCAGCACGACATCCACCCCCAGCCGGGAGAGGATGTCTTTCATCTCCGTCAGCTTATGGGCGTTCTTGCTGGCTAATACCATTTTCATCGCGTCCGCCTCCTAAAACTTGTTTCTGGATGCGCTGGATCTCCCGGATGCCCTTTTGGCACAGCGCCACCAGAGCCTGCTGTTCGGCAATGGTGAAGCTCCGGCCCTCACTGGTCCCCTGAAGCTCCACCAGCGCCCCTTCGCCGGTCATGACGCAGTTCAGGTCCACCTGGGCGCCAGAGTCCTCCTCATAGCACAGATCCAGCAAAAGCTCATCCCCCACGATGCCGGCGGATACCGCCGCCACGCAGGTCTTGAGCGGCATCTCCGGCAGAACGCCGTCCTGCACCAGCTTCCACAGGGCCAGGGCGAGGGCCACAAAGCCCCCGGTGACGCTGGCGGTACGGGTGCCGCCGTCCCCCTGGAGCACGTCGCAGTCCACGGTGATGGTGCGCTCCCCCAGCCCGGCCAGATCCACGCACGCGCGCAGGGAGCGGCCGATGAGCCGCTGGATCTCGGCTGAGCGGGGAGAGAGCTTCAGTTTCGCGATATCCCGCTTGGACCGTTCCCGGTTGGCCCGGGGCAGCATGGCGTACTCGGCGGTGACCCAGCCCTCTCCCTCGGGGACATGGGGGGGCGTGCGCTCCTCCACGCTGGCCGTGCACAGCACATGGGTATTGCCGCAGCGGATCAGGCAGGAGCCCTCCGCGAACCGGTTGATATTGGGGATGATCTCAATGGGCCGCAGCTGATCTGCCGCCCGTCCGTCGATTCTTGCCATGGTTTCCTCCCGTTTCGATCGCCGCAGGCGATTTCCATTCCAATTGATCGCAAGCCGGACACCCCCAGGCCGCGGCTTGCCCGCACCGGCAGGCAGCCGTCTCCGCCACGCGCAGGCGGGGCGGGATCGCGGGGGTACGCAGCTTCCCGCTAGAGGAGCGCCTCTGCAAACGCCTCGGCCTCAAACGGCATCAGATCGTCGATGCCCTCCCCCACGCCGATGTACTTGACCGGCACCTGGAGCTCCTGAGCGATGGCGATGACGATGCCCCCCTTGGCGGAGCCGTCCAGCTTGGTGAGAACGATACCGGTCACGCCGGCCGCCTCTTTGAACTGCTTGGCCTGGATCAGCCCGTTCTGGCCGGTGGTCGCGTCCAGCACCAGAAGGGTCTCCCGCGCGCAGCCGGGCGCTTCCCGGTCCACCACCCGGCTGATCTTGTTCAGCTCGTTCATCAGGTTCTGCTTGTTGTGCAGCCGTCCGGCGGTGTCGATGAGCACCACGTCGGTCTTGCGGGCCTTGGCGGCGGTGAGCGCATCGAAGACCACGGCGGCGGGATCGGCGCCCTCATGCTGGCGGACGATGTCCACCCCGCTGCGCACGCTCCAGACCTCCAGCTGGTCGGCGGCGGCGGCCCGGAAGGTGTCGGCGGCGGCCATCAGCACGCGCTTGCCCTTCCCCTTGAGCCGGGCGGAGAGCTTGCCGATGGTGGTAGTCTTCCCCACGCCGTTGACCCCGATGAACAATACGACAGAGGGCGCGGTATCCAGCTTCAGCGACGCCTCCCCCACCTGGAGCATCTCCGTCAGGATCTGCCGCAGGCAGGCTCGGGCCGCGCCCATCTCCTTGATCTTTTCCGCCTTGACCCGGCAGCGCAGCGCTTCCACTGCCTTCAGGGTGGTCTCCACCCCCATGTCGCCCAGGATAAGGGTCTCCTCCAGCTCGTCGTAGAAGTCGTCGTCCAGCTCCCCGGCAAAGAGGCTGTCGAAGGAGTGGCCCAGGTTTTCCCGTGTGCGGGTCAGGCCCGCCTTGATCTTTTCAAAAAAGCCCATGTGGTCTGCTTCCTTTCGCGGTTCAACGATAAGATTTGCCCGCTTTCTCCCGGCCGGTCCGCCGCTGCGGACCTCACCCGGGGTACGGGGAATGGGATGGAAGGTTCAGTTCTTGTTCCACATCGTTCAGGTTGATGGTCAAAATCCGGCTCACGCCCTGTTCCTGCATGGTGACGCCGTACAAAACGTCGGCCTCCTCCATGGTGCCCCGGCGGTGGGTAATGACGATGAATTGGGTCTTGTCCGCCATCTGGCGCAGATAACGGGCAAAGCGGGTAACATTGGCGTCGTCCAGGGCGGCCTCGATCTCGTCCATGACGCAGAAGGGAGTGGGACGCACCTTTAAAATAGCAAAATACAGCGCAATCGCCACGAAGGCCTTTTCCCCCCCGGAAAGCAGGGTGATGATCTTCAGGGCCTTGCCCGGCGGCTGCACCCGGATCTCGATGCCGCAGTTCAGGATGTCCTCCGGATCCTCCAGCTCCAGGGTGGCCTTGCCGCCGCCGAAGAGTTCCAGGAACGTCTGCTGGAACGCCTCGTTGATCACCGCGAACTGACGGGCAAAGATGCTCTTCATCTCTTCGGTGATGTCCGCAATGATCCCCTCCAGCTCCCCTTTGGCCTTTTGTACGTCGTCCCGCTGGTCGGTCAGATAGGTATACCGCTCGTTGATGCGCTGGAATTCCTCGATGGCGTCCAGGTTGATGTTTCCCAGGGCGGAAATACTCCGTTTGAGTTCCGCCACCCTGCGCTGGGCCTTTGGCACGCTCTCCAGCTCGACCCGCTGGGCCCGGGCCGCCTCGTGGGAGAGCGCATAGGTCTCCCACAGCTTATCCAGCAGCTGCTTTTCCTCCAGCGCGGCGGTGACCTTCTTCTGCTCCAGCACGGAGACCTCCCGCTCCATGGACAAAAGCTCGCTGTTCTTCTCCCGGGCCTGCTTATCCGCCTGGTTGCGGCGGGCCTCCAGGTCCAGCTTCTCCTCGTTGATGCGCCCGATCTGTTCCTGCTGCTCCCCGTTTTCCCGACGGATGGCTTGCAGCTGCTGCTCCTTCTCCAGGATCTCCTGCTCCAGCGCGGCGTTCCGGCTCTGGAAGTCGGCCATCATCCGCTCCCGCTCGGCCCGGTCGCCGGACAGGTCCTGCCGCAGCTGCTCCAGCTCGTTCAGGCTCTGCTGGGAAGCCAGCCGCTCCGCATCCAGGGCGGCCAGGCGCATATTGACCTTGGCGATCTCCTCGGTCATGGCGCTCACGCGCTCCTGCAGCCGGCTCTGCCCCCGGGCCTTCCCCTCCGCTTCCGTCCTCAGGGCGGCGGCGGCGCCCTCCAGCGCCTCGATGCGGGCCCGGGCGTTCCCGGTGTCGGTCTCGGTCTGGGCGGAGCGGGCCTGGATCTGCTCCAGCTCCGCGCGCAGCTCGTCCCGCTGGCGGGTGAGGTCGGCCAGCTGGCCGTCCAGGTGGCTGTTGCGCTCCTCCAGCTTGAGCACGTCGTCCTCATGGGCGCGCTGCTGAGCCTGGGCGGCCTCCAGCTCATAGGCGGCCGCAGCCGCCTCCCGGCGCGCCTCTTCCAGGGCGCGCCCGGCCTGCGCCAGCTGCTCCCGCACCCCGCCGATCTGCCGGTTCAGCCGCTCCAGCTCGTTGGAACGGCTCAGGATCCCGGCGCTGCGGCTCACCGAGCCGCCGGTCATGGAACCGCCGGGATTGAGGACCTGGCCGTCCAGCGTGACGATTTTGAAACGATGGCCGTACTTTCGGGCCATCGCGATGGCCTTGTCCAGATCTTCCGCGATGACCGTGCGGCCCAACAGGCTGGAAAAGATCTTCTCATACCGGGGGTCGAACCGGATCAGCGCGTCCCCCATCCCCACAAAGCCCGGCTCCTCCGCCACGCCCCGGTCCCGGAACTCCGAGGGCCGGATGGAACTCAGCGGCAGGAAGGTGCAGCGGCCCGCGTCCCGGCGTTTCAAATAGGCAATGGCGGCCTTGCCGTCCTCCTCGCGTTCCACCACCACGTGCTGCATGGCGCCCCCCAGGGCGATCTCCACGGCCACGGTATACCGATCGGGCACATGGATGAGTCCGGCCACCGGACCATGGATGCCCTTGAGCTGCCGCCCGGCCTCTCCCATGACCGTTTTGACCGCCTTGGAATACCCCTCATAGAGCTTTTCCATTTCCGAGAGCATATGGATCCGGGACTTCAGAGCGTTCTCTTCCATCTGAAGCTGCACATGGCGCTCCTCCGCCTGCTTGGCCTTCTTCTGCCGGGAATCCAGCCGCAGCGCGTAGCCGCTGATGACATTTTTCAGCGCGTCCCGGTCCTCCCTGGCCTGTTCCAGCTCCGCCGCAGCGGCTTTGCGGGCCGTCCGTGCTTCCTGCAGGCGCTGCTCGCCCGCAGAGAGTTCCTGGCGTACCGCCTCATCCCGGTCGTAAAGCTCCTGGGCGGCGGCCGCCAGCGCGGACAACAGGGCGCGGGCCTCCGCAGCGGAGGCGGTCTCCACCGCCTCCTTCCGGCGCAGCTCCTCCATCTCGGCTGCCAGGCTCCCGGCGGAGCGCGCTGTTTCCGCAGCGGACTGCTGCCGCTGTGCGAGGGCTTCCCGGAGCTGCTCCATTTCGGCACACAGCTCCTCCAGGCGCCGGCGGCGCTCGTCGATCTGACCGCCGATGGAGCCCGCCCGCCCCTGCTGCGCCTCCAGCTCCCGCCGGATGCGGTCGGTATTCTCCAGGTTGTTTTGAATATTGGTCTTCAGCACCGCTATGGCATTTTCCAATCCGTTTGCATCGGCCTGCCGCTGCATCATCATGAAGCGGACGCCCTCGGCCTGCACGTCCTTCTCCCGCATCTGCGATGCGTAGTCCTCGGCTGCGGCATAGAGCCGCTCCACCGCCGTCTGAGCCGCCTGCTTCTGACGCACCGCATTCTCATAGTCGGAGAGGATCTTGATGGCGTTGGCGCGCAGACGCTCCAGCTGCTCAAGCCAGAGCGAGATCTCAAGCCCGCGCAGCTCGTCCCGGAGGATCAGAAATTTTTTGGCTTTCTCACTCTGCGCCCGCAGCGGCTCCACCTGAAGCTCCAGCTCGTCGATCTTGTCGGTGATGCGCACCAGGTTTTCCTGCGTGCGCTCCAATTTGCGCTCGGCCTCTTCCTTGCGGTGACGAAAACGGGAGATACCGGCCGCCTCCTCAAAGACCTCACGGCGATCGGCGCTCTTGACCGACAAAATCTCGTCGATCTTGCCCTGGCCGATGATGGAATAGCCCTCCCGCCCCAGGCCGGTGTCCATAAACAGCTCGTTTACGTCCTTGAGACGGACCGAGCGGCGGTTGATATAGTATTCGCTCTCCCCCGAGCGGTAATACCGCCGGGTGACCATGACCTCGCTCTCCTCCACCTGGAACATGCGATCGGCATTGTCCAGCACCAGAGAGACCTCCGCGAAGCCCAGCTGCTTGCGGCGGGCCGTGCCGCCGAAAATCACGTCCTCCATCTTGCCCCCCCGCAGGGCGCGGGTGGACTGTTCCCCCATGACCCAGCGGATGGCGTCTGAAATATTCGATTTTCCGCTGCCGTTGGGGCCCACGATGGCTGTGATGTCCTCCCCGAAGGAGAGCACCGTCTTCTCCGGGAACGATTTGAAGCCCTGAATCTCCAGCGCTTTTAAGTACAAACTCGCGCACCTCGCAATTGCTTCCTGTCCGTGTGCAGGTATGAATAAAGTATTATACCAAGTTTTCCGTCTTATTGCAAACCCTTCCTCCGTCCGCTCTCCGGGCGTGTTGAGAGTATCATTAAATGCAGAAGAAACCGTTACGGTTTTTCCTGCATTATTTTTTTATCCGAAGGCAGGCGGAAGGAGGTTAAAACATTGAACGGATACAGTTATTTGACGCTGGAACAGCGCCGCGAGATCGAAAG
>NZ_JALFGV010000077.1:0-40055 GCF_022777125.1 Lawsonibacter sp. | reverse complement strand
CTTCCGGACGGCTTCGCCTCTTGCTGCGGCTATGGCTGTGATGCGCGAAAGCATGGCCGGGTCCTCCTGCGCGGCCTGCATGGCCCGCCTCAGCGCCTCCCGCTCGTGGGCGCTCATGGCCTTCACTCCGTCCTCAAACCGAGCCAGCTTCCCTCTTTTGTGCCCCATTTTTGTCCTCCTTTTTCGGTACGTCACAGCAGTTAAAATTTGGCAATCCCTTGGGCCGCAACGGATTGCACGTTTCATAGAACGCCCGTTCTATTTCCGGACTTCCCGCCCTTCCCTACGCCGTAAGGCGTATGCCACTCCTTGTGGCAAGATGAATTGCCCCGCAGGGGCAAGAGAGGGTCCCCTGGGGGATGCGCGTCGGAAATGGCGCCTCTCATGACGCACAGGGCGACTTTTCTGCAAGAATCGAGCCCTGTCCGTCATGCATCCCTCTGCCGAAAAAGGCCTTTTTCGACAGGCTGAAGCCCACCCTTTCGGGGCGGGCTTATTTTCTACACCGGCAAATGTTGAATCCGCCCCCCTTTTCGTGGTATACTCTCTTTTGAGTGAAATTGTCAAATGGAAGGGAGGGCAGCACGTTGGAGCTGAACATGTCGCAGAAGCAGACCCAGTCTCTCTCCCCGCAGATGATGCAGTCCATGGAGGTCCTCCAGATGGGCTCTCAGGAGCTGCTGGAGTACATCGAGGAGGCAGTCCAGGAGAATCCCGTGCTGGAACCGGAGGAGAACTATGACAAGCAGGATGAGTTCTCCATACTGCGTCGAAAGTTGGAGTGGCTGGAGTCCACAGACCCTCAGAATCGTTACTATCATCAGCAGGATACGGAGGAAGAAGACAGCCCCCTGCACAACTACGGCACCACGGAAGATTCCGACGAGAATCTCTATTATTACGTTCTTTCCCAGCTCCGGGTGCTGGAGCTGGATGCGCCCGTCATGGCCTGTGCGGAATTTCTGGTGGAAAATCTGAACCAGAGCGGCTGGCTGGACGAGGACCTGGCCTCCCTGGCCGCGGATCTGGGCCAGCCGGAGGCATTGCTGGAGCAGGCGCTGCGGGTGGTGCAGACCCTGGAACCCGCCGGCGTGGGCGCGCGGGACCTATCCGAGTGTCTGCGTCTCCAGCTGGAGCGGCGCGCGCCGGTAAACGCCCTGGCGGTGCAGATCGCCCAGAGCCAGCTGGAGGCGCTCTCCAAGAGCCGCTACGGCCTCATCGCCCGGGAACTGAAGGCGGGACCGGAGGAAGTCCGCGAGGCCTGCGAGCTGATCCGATCCCTGAATCCCCGCCCCGGCACCGGCTTTGCCGCCCGGGAGAATCTGACCTACATCAATCCCGACATCATCGTGGTCAGCTTTCCCGATCACTTTGAGCTTTTGACCAACGACTACTTTTTCCCCACGCTGAACATCAGCAGTTACTATACCCGTCTGATGAAGGAGAGCGACGAGAACGAGGTCAAGGAATACCTGAGCGGCAAGGTCCGGCAGGCCAAGTGGATGGTGCGTGCCATCGAGCAGCGGCGCAGCACCCTCATGTCCTGTGCCGAGTGCATCCTGGATCTTCAGGAGGCCTTTTTCCGCAAGGGTCCGGGCCATCTGGTCCCCCTGTCCCTGGCCGATGTGGCCGAGCGCATCGGCGTGCACGAGTCCACGGTGAGCCGCGCGGTAAAGGACAAGTATATCCAGTGCTCCATGGGCGTGTATCCCCTGAGCTACTTTTTCTCCCGCAGCCTGGGCCCCACTCTCCACGGCGGCGACGCCGCTTCCCCGGATGCGGCCAAGGCGCTGCTGAAAAAGCTCATCGCGGAGGAGGATAAACGCAAGCCCCTCTCAGATCAAAAGCTGTGCGAACGGATGAGCGCGCAGGGCTGCGCTCTGTCCCGCCGTACCGTGGCCAAATACCGGGATGAACTGCACATCCCCAGCACGACCGGGAGGAAGCAGTATGAGTAGCTGGGACGATATGCTTTCCGGAAAACCCTTTTCCTGCGCGGACCCGGAGATCGAGGCCGCGGCCGACCGCTGCCGGGAGGTCCTGTTCGACTTCAACCACACCCGTGACCGGGAGGCGGCCGTAGCGCAGCTGCGCTCGCTCTTTGGGCGAACCGGCCAGTCCTTTTGGGTCGAAACGGGGTTTCACTGCGACTATGGCTGCAACATCTCCGTGGGAGAGCGCTTTTACGCCAACGCGGGCTGCGTCATCCTGGATGAGTGCCCCGTGACCTTCGGCCGGGACTGCATGCTGGGCCCCCACGTGGGCATCTATACCGCCACCCACCCCATCGAGGGCGCCCAGCGCCGACTGGGGCTGGAGTACGGCAGGCCCGTCACCATCGGGGACGATGTATGGATCGGCGGTCACGCGGTCATCAATCCCGGCGTGACCATCGGCAGCAACGTGGTGGTGTCCTCCGGAGCGGTGGTCACCCGCGACGTACCGGATCACTGCGTGGTGGCGGGCAATCCCGCCAAAATCATCAGACGATTGGATGGAGCTCATGAAATTTCAAGCGGTACTTTTTGATTTTGATTATACGCTCGGGGACGCCACCGAGGCGATCGTGACCGGCTTCCAGTATGCCTTTGCCCGGATGGGACTGGCCGAACCGGACCGGGAGTCGGTCCGGACAACGGTGGGCTATATTCTGGAAGACGGCTACACCCTTCTCACCGGAGACGGCGACCCCGGCCAACGGGCCCTGTTCCGCCGGTATTACGTGGAAAAGGCCAACCCGCTCCAAATCTCCACCACGCAGCTTTTCCCCGGCGCACGGGCGCTGCTGGAAGCCCTGCGGGAACGGGGCATCCCCGCCGGCGTGGTCAGCAGCAAAAAAGGCTCCACGCTGCGCGGAGTGCTGGAGCACCTGGACGTGGTCCGTCTGCTCTGCTCCGTTACCGGCGGCGACCAGGTCGCCCGGCCCAAGCCTGACCCGGAGGGGATCCTGGCCGCCGTGGCCGCTCTGAACCTGACGCCGGATCAGGTGCTCTATTGCGGAGACACCATTCTCGACGCACAGGCCGCCCAGCGCTCCGGAGCCCATTTCTGCGCGGTTCTCAACGGCACCACGCCCGCTTCCGCCTTCGCGCCTTATCCCTGCGATCATATTGCCCCCGACCTTATGGACCTGAAGAATTGGCTTGGCCTGTGAGGCGATCCCAGGCGCTGGAAACGCCCCGCAGGTGTGCGAGCTGCCCGCCTATGGGGGGGCAGCGAGTGCGCGCAGCAGGCCGCAGCTGCTTCAAACAAGCGGCAAAGCCGCTTGTTCGGCCGCCGGAAACGCCCATCCCGCTTTACAAAGCGGGATGGGCGTTTTTTTCGGCGCAAAACCGGCAATCCTACTACCGCGGCGCTTTACACACACTTTACAAATCCTTGCGCGACAACTTTACAATGGGCGGATATACTGATTATTGTTCCCGAGAAATCAACAAAACATGCATGATTGGAGATCGAAAAAATGAAAAAGAAGACCCTTGCTCTGCTGCTCTCCGCAGCTCTTTGCGTCGGTATGCTCGCCGGCTGCGGCGGCAGCGGCGGCGGCTCCGCCGGCACCCCCGCTCCCGAGACCAGCGCCCCTGAGACCAGTGCTCCCGAGACTCAGGCGCCCGCCGCGCTGTCCGGCACTGTGAACACCAACGGCTCCACCTCTATGGAAAAGGTGATGGGCGCCCTGATCGAATCCTTCGGCTCCGTCCAGAGCGGCGTGACCGTCAGCTACAGCGGCACCGGTTCCAGCAGCGGCATCCAGAGCATCCTGGACGGCACCTGCGACATCGGCCTTTCCAGCCGCGCGCTGAAGGACGAGGAAGTTTCCAATGGCGCTGTGGCCCATATCGTCGCCCTGGACGGCGTGGCCATCATTGTCAACCCCGCCAACACGGTGGAGGACCTGACCGTCGAAGACATCGCCAAGCTGGCCACCGGCGCGATCAGCAACTGGTCTGAACTGGGCGGCGCCGACGGCCCCGTGGCTTTCATCGGCCGTGAAGCCGGCTCCGGCACCCGCGGCGCTTTTGAAGAGATCGTGGGCGTGGCCGACCAGTGCGTCTACACCAACGAGCTCACCTCCACCGGCGATGTGATCGCCAACGTAGCCTCCAACCCCAACGCCATCGGCTATGCCTCTCTCTCCGCCGTGGACGACACCGTCAAGGCCGTGAAGGTCAACGGCGTGGAGGCCAGCGAGGCCACCGTGCAGGACGGCAGCTACGCCATCCAGCGTCCCTTCGTGATGGTCACCAAGGACGGCGCCGCCCCCTCGGACGCCACCCAGGCCTTCCTGGACTACGCCATGAGCGGCGATGTGGCCGACATCATCCGCGCCGCCGGCGCTGTGCCCCCTGTGAAGTAACCCATCCAATCCCTCTCCCCCGAACACGCCCCCGCCTTGTGCGGTCGGCGTGTTCGGGGCTGTCCACGGCTTCTGATACATTCTAAAACCCGGAAAGGCGGATCTGCCATGAAAACGAAGGGCGCGCGCAATGCGCTGGAAGTCGCGATGAACATCGTCTTCCTGATCTGCGGCCTGATCGCCGTCGCCTTTGTCCTGTTCATCAGCGTATACCTTGTCCTCACGGGCCTGCCCGCCATCCGGGAGATCGGCCTTGTCGAGTTCCTGTTCGGTCGGGAGTGGGCCTCCACCGCCGCCGAGCCCAAGTTCGGCATCCTCCCCTTCATCCTCACCTCCGTCTACGGCACGGCGGGCGCTATCCTTATCGGCGTTCCCATCGGGCTTTTCTGCGCGATCTTTCTGGCCAAGGTGGCCCCGCCCAGGCTCACCGCCGTCGTTCGCCCGGCGGTGGACCTGCTGGCGGGCATTCCCTCGGTGGTCTACGGTCTGGTCGGTATGATCGTGCTGGTCCCCGCGGTGCGGGAGTGGTTCCATCTGCCCGACGGCGCCAGTCTCTTCGCCGCCATCCTCGTGCTGGCCGTCATGATCCTCCCTTCCATCATCAGCGTGTCGGAAACCGCGCTCAAGGCGGTGCCCCCCGAGTATGAGGAGGCCAGCCTGGGCCTGGGCGCCACCTGGATCGAAACGGTGTTCCGGGTCTCCGTCCCGGCCGCCTCCAGCGGAATCGCCGCTTCAGTGGTGTTGGGCATCGGCCGCGCCATTGGAGAGGCCATGGCCATCCTCATGGTCGCCGGAAACGTGGCCAATATGCCCTCGCTGTTCAACAGCGTCAAATTCCTCACCACCGCCGTAGCCAGCGAGATGTCCTATTCCGCCGGACTCCAGCGCCAGGCCCTCTTCTCCATCGCGCTGGTGCTGTTTCTCTTTATTATGCTGATCAACGTCATTCTGAATACACTTCTCAAAGGAAAGAAGGGGTGATATACTGATGGAAAGGAAGCCGCTGTCCGGCAGGCGCCGCCTGTATGACCGCGCCCTGCGCCTGCTGCTCTACCTCAGCGCAGGGCTCACCTGCGCGCTGCTGGTCTTCATGATCGGCTATATCTTCTACCGCGGCCTGCCCCATATCACCTGGAACCTGCTCTCCACCCAGAGCAGCTACCTGAAGGATACCATCGGTATCCTGCCCAATATTCTCAACACGGTCTATATCGTGGTCCTCACCCTGATCTTCATCCTCCCCCTGGGCGTGGGCGCCGCCATCTACCTGACGGAATACGCCAAAAACCGCCGTCTGGTCTCGGCCATCGAATTTGCCACCGAGACGCTTACCGGCATCCCCTCCATTATTTACGGCCTGGTGGGCATGCTTTTCTTCTGTCAGTTCCTGGGTCTTCAATCCTCTCTGCTGGCCGGCGCGCTCACCTTGGTCATTATGACGCTGCCCACCATCGTGCGCACCACCCAGGAGAGCCTGAAGACCGTCCCCCAGTCCTACCGGGAAGGCGCGCTGGGCCTTGGCGCCGGCAAGTGGCATATGATCCGCACCATCGTGCTCCCCTCCTCGGTGGACGGCATCGTCACCGGCTGCATCCTGGCGGTGGGCCGTATCGTGGGGGAATCCGCCGCTCTTCTGTTTACCGCCGGTATGGGCATGTCCCTGAACCATTTCTTCGCCTCCTGGGGCAACTTCCTCCACAGCTCCGGCGCTACCCTGACGGTGGCACTGTATGTGTACGCCAAGGAGCGCGCGGAATTTGACGTGGCTTTCGCCATCGCCGCCATTTTGATGCTGCTCACCCTGGTCATCAATCTGACCGCCAAACTGGTGGGCAAGAAGCTAAAGAAAAAGTAAGGAGGCCGCCATGGACGATACCATTCTCTCCGCCCAGGGGCTCAATCTCTATTACGGTCCTACCCACGCCTTGAAGGACGTATCCATCGATATCCCGGAAAAAAAGGTCACCTCCCTCATCGGTCCTTCCGGCTGCGGCAAATCCACCTTTCTGAAAACGCTGGACCGGATGAACGACCTGGTGCCCGGCGTGCGCATCACCGGCAGCGTCAAGTACCGCGGCCGGGAGGTCTATGACTCCAGCCTGGATGTGACCTGGCTGCGCAAGCAGATCGGCATGGTCTTCCAAAAGCCCAATCCTTTTCCCATGAGCATCTACGACAATATCGCCTACGGCCCCCGCACCCACGGCGTCAAGAACAAAAGCAAGCTGGACGATATCGTGGAAAACTCGCTCCGCGGCGCCGCCATCTGGGACGAGGTGAAGGACCGTCTGAAAAAGTCCGCACTGGGCCTCTCCGGCGGCCAGCAGCAGCGCATCTGCATTGCCCGCGCGCTGGCCGTGGAACCCGATATCCTGCTGATGGACGAGGCCACCAGCGCTCTGGACCCCATCTCCACCTCCAAAATCGAGGACCTGATCGCGGACCTGAAACAGGACTATACCATCGTCATCGTCACCCACAATATGCAGCAGGCCACCCGTATCTCCGATCAATGCGCGTTTTTCCTGCTGGGTGAGCTGATCGAGTTCGGCGAGACCACCCAACTGTTCTCCATGCCCAAAGACAAGCGCACGGAGGATTATATTACCGGGCGGTTCGGATAAGGAGGCAACCATGAGAAAGACCTTTGACGCGGAGCTCCAGGAGCTCAACTACGAAATGATCAACATGTCCGCCGCCGCCGAGGACGCCATCGACGTGGTGACGGAGTCGCTCTCTTCCAGCGACGACGCCGCCGCCAAGGCGGCGATCGAGATGACCAGGAGTATGGATCAGATGGAGCGGGACATCGAAAACCGCTGTCTGCGGCTGCTTTTGCAGCAGCAGCCGGTGGCCCGGGATCTGCGCACGATCTCGGCGGCCCTGAAAATGGTCACCGACCTGCAGCGCATCGGCGACCAGTGCGCCAACATCGCGGAGATCTCCCTGCTGCTTCAGCAGCAGAAGCAGGACCGTACCCTTCTGGATATCCGCACCATGAGCCAGAAGGCCTCCGTCATGGTCAAGCGCTCCATTTTTGCCTACGTCAACCGGGACGATGAAGCCGCCCGCGCGGTCATCGCCCTGGACGATGAGATCGACGAGTTCTTCCGCACCATCAAGGGAGAGCTGGTGGAGCTGATCGTGGAAAACCGCGAGGCGGCCGACCAGGCCATTGATCTCATTATCATCGCCAAGTATCTGGAGCGCATTGCGGACCACGCGGTAAACATTGCCCAGTGGGCCATTTTCTGCGTCACCGGCGCGCTGGTCGGATAACGCAGGGGCGCCGCCCCTGCACAAGCAAACAAAACGGAAGGTGATCACATGCCCAAAGCCATCGTGGTGGTGGAGGATGACGAGAGCATCCGCGAGATGCTGCGCTACTATTTCCAGTCGGTGGGCTATGCCGTGCGCTCCTATGAGTCGGGGGAGGCCCTCTTCCAGGAGGAAGAGGGCGAAAGCCTGCCCGCCCTGTACATCCTGGATATCATGCTTCCCGGCATGGACGGCCTGGAGATCCTGCGCCGCCTGCGCTCAGGCCGGGACACCGGCGACATCCCGGTCATCATGCTCACCGCCCGCACCGCTGAGATGGACCGTGTCTCCGGCCTCGAGGCGGGCGCGGACGACTATGTGGTCAAGCCCTTCGGCATCATGGAGCTTCAGGCACGGGTCAAAGCGGTGCTTCGCCGCACCCAGCGGAAGGGCGATCAAATCCTGACCTGCGGCGACCTGGAGATCGATCCCGCCGCCCGCGAGGTGCGCAAGAGCGGCGTTTTGGTGGAACTGACCTTTAAGGAATTCGAGCTTCTGCGCCTGCTGTGCACCCGCCAGGGCGTGGCCCTCACCCGGGACGAGATCCTTCAGGCCGTCTGGGACTACGATTACACCGGCGAGACCCGCACCGTGGATATGCACGTCAAAGCCCTGCGCCAAAAGCTGGGGGAGGACGTGATCACCACCGTCCGGGGCGTGGGCTATAAAATGAGCTGAGAACGCCCTTTCCCATCCCCTCACAGGGCCGGCCCGCCCGGCCCGCCGTCCCCCACTCCTATTTCCGGAGGTCCTGTCAATGAAAAAACGTATCATCGGGGCTACGCTGCTTACCGTGGTGTGCGCCCTGCTCATCTCCAATCTCGTGGGGGTGCTCATGTTCCGCAGCCGGGAGGTGGAGGCCGCCCGGGAAAATCTCCGGGAACTGCTGATCCTCATGGACGCCCAAAGCGCCATCACCGACCCGGAGGGTGTGGTCGCCCAGTTCCTGCAGGCCGCCCCGGAAAAACGCCTGACCATCATCGACACGGACGGTACGGTACTGGCCGATACGGAGGCCGACCCGGCGCTGTTGGACGACCACGGTACGCGGCCCGAGGTGGAACTGGCCTCCTCCACCGGCTGGGGGGAGGCTACCCGCCGCTCGGACACGCTGGGCACCGACATGTTCTATGTGGCCAAGCGTTTTGCCGACGGTATGGTGGGCCGTGCCTCCATGCCCCTGTCCTCCATCAACAGCCTGGCCCTGAGCAGCGTATGGGGCTTTCTGCTGGCCTCCGCGGCGGGCGTGCTGCTGACCGTGATCCTGTCCCGGCGCACGGCCAACAAGGTCCTGGAGCCCCTCAACGCCGTGGGCGGCGCCCTGCAGGGCGTTCTGGACGGCACCCAGACCCCGGTCCTGGAGGAATTCCAGGCCGACGACGAGCTGCGGCCCATCCTGCGCTATATCGACAAGCTCATGGAGCGGCTGGGCGGTTACATTCAGTCCATCACCGCCGAGCGGGACAAGGTGGGACTCATCCTGGACTGCATGGGCGAGGGTCTGATCCTGCTGGACGAGGGCGGCAGCGTATTGGCCATCAACCGCGCGGCCCGTTCCCTGTTCGGCATTCCGGAGGGGGAAGAGGACGGCGCTCTGCTGCTCACCCGTTCCCGCCGCCTGCGGGAAGCCATTGCCGAATCCAAGCAGCGGCACAGCGGCGTGGTGCTGGATGTGGACGCCCTCACCGAACAGGCCCGCAGCCTGCGCATGTTCATCTCACCCGTCTCCGGCCGCCAGTATGAGGGCCAGCGGGTGGGCACGTCCATCCTGATCTCCGACGTGACCGAGCTGAAAAAAGCGGAAGGCATCCGCAGCGAATTTACCGCCAACGTCTCTCATGAGCTCAAAACTCCGTTGACCTCCATCAAAGGCTTTACCGACATGCTCTCCACCGGTATGGTGGCCTCTCCGGAGGATCAAAAGCGTTTTATCACCATGATCGGTGTGGAGGTCGACCGGCTGATCGATCTGATCAACGACATTCTCAAGCTCTCCGAGCTGGAGTCGGTCGCCATTGCCCAATGCGAGGAGCATTCCGACGTTCTGAGCGTAGCCCGGGAGACCGCCGCGCTTCTCGCCCCCGCCGCGCAAAAGGCCGGCGTAACGCTGAACGTATCCGGCAGCGCCGCCTCTGTGGCCGTGCCGCAGGGCCGTTTGAAGGAGCTGCTGCTCAACCTGATGGAAAACGGCCTCAAGTACAACGAGCCCGGCGGCCGGGTAGAGGTGAACGCCGCCGCCCGGGACGGCCAGGCTGTGATCTGTGTGTCCGATACCGGCATCGGCATTCCCGATGAGGCCAAAAATCGCGTCTTTGAGCGTTTTTACCGGGTCGATAAGGGCCGCGCCCGCAAAAACGGCGGTACCGGCCTGGGGCTGGCCATCGTCAAGCATATCGTCCAGCTCTATGGCGGCCGGGTCACGCTCTCCAGCACCGTCGGCAAGGGCTCTGTGTTCACCATTACCCTACCGCTTGCAGAATAGACCACACGTCACCGCAGACAGAACGGGACCCCGCGCCGCACCCCCGAAGGGATACGGCGCGGGGTCCCGCTTGTCAAAACAGGATCGTCATCGCCCGCCTGGCAGCGTTCAGCCGCTTTTTCGACAGTTTCGCGGGGGGTTCAGGACTCCGGCGTACGGGTCCCGTTCAGTAACGCGTATTCGGCTTCTCTCAGCGGCGCGCCGGTCTCATCCACCCAGAACAGGCTGCCCAGCACGGCCCCGTCCCGGATCTCCACCTCCACGTCCGCAATGCGGTCTGTCCCCTGCGGCAGCTGTTCTACCGCCAGCAGCCGCCCATCGGAAGCATACTGTGCGAAATAGCGGGTGGAGACATCGCTCCATGCCGCATAATAGGTCTTGTCCCCCACACAGCCGGCCGGGAGCTCCCCAACAGGCGTACCGGAA
The DNA here is from genome assembly GCF_022777125.1 of Lawsonibacter sp. Classification (NCBI taxonomy): domain Bacteria; kingdom Bacillati; phylum Bacillota; class Clostridia; order Eubacteriales; family Oscillospiraceae; genus Lawsonibacter; species Lawsonibacter sp. The sequence continues at coordinate 29,472 of NZ_JALFGV010000077.1, read as the reverse complement.
GCGTCCTCCGTCTCGTACCAGCCCAAAAAGCGGTACCCCGGCCGGACCGGCTCCGGCAGGGGGATATCCTCCGGCCCCAGGGCATACGCCCGGGGAACCTGCGCGCCCGGCGCAAACGCCGCATCCTCCGCGCCCAGGCGATAGGTGACGGAATAGCTTCGGTCCAGCGCCCCGGCGAAGGCTGCGATGTCCGCCAGTCCAAAACCATAGTACAGGTCGTAGCCCGCCTCGCCCAGATCGACAGCGCTGCCGCAGAGCAGCGCTGCAAACGTCTCCGGGGCGATCGCCCGGCTGCGCTGCTTGGCCATGGCGGCCATGGCCGTGACCACCGGCGCGGCAAAGGAAGTGCCCTGTTTGGTCGCCGTACCCCCATCCAGATAGAGAGACTGTACGCCCGTACCCGGCGCGGCCACCGTGACCCTGTCGTTAAAGTAGGAGTAGCTGGAATCAAAGCTCACCGTTTCCCCGTCCTGCTTGCAGGCGGACACGCTCACTACGCCGTCGTAGGAGGCGGGGTACATGTAACAGGCGCTGCTCTTTGTCTCGCCGGACTTATAATTTCCCGCGGCGGCGATGACGAGAATTCCGGCATCCACCGCATCCTGACAGGCCTTTTTCAGGCTTTCGTTTCCGTACTTCCCCCCGATGCTGAGGTTGATCACATCCACGCCCTGTTTGACGGCGTAATCGATGGCCTGGATCAGCAGGGCGGTATCCGAACCCCCGTTTTTCGTCACACAAATAGGCAGAATCGTCACATCCGGGGCTACCCCGTCCACCCCCAGGGCGTTGTTCACCTGGGCCGCGATAACGCCTGCCACAAAGGTGCCGTGCCAGACGTCCACCCCGTCGTCGGTGCCCGCAAGATCGTAGTAATCCAGGATATGCTCCTGCTTGAAATCCGGATGTTCCCGGTACACTCCGGAGTCGATCACCGCCACCGTGACTCCCGTACCGCGCATATCGTACGCGCCCTGCCCGTCGGTATGCTCCCAGGCGGTCTGGGCATGGACCGTGAGCAGGTTCCACTGAGCGGGCATATAGCTTCCGCTCTCCAGCAGCTCCAGGCGGTAATTGGGCTCGTAGTACTCCGCCATGCCCAGCTGGTCCATTGCCTGGGCCGTCTCCAGATCCTCCACCCGATACAGTCCGTCGCTTACTTCTTCACAGGTGCCTGCGCTCAGAAGCACAGGGCCGTTCCATTCCCTCGGATCGCTCAGGCGCACCAGGTATCCGTCGAACTCCGTCTCCGGCTGCTCCGCCGCCCGTCCGGGGGACAGCAGCAGGACGGACGCTACCGTCAGGAGCGCAAGCGCCCGATAGCCCAGCCGTCTCATCCGCCATGTGCCTCCTTTCCATTTTGCGTCCGGAACGCGCCTGCGGGGACCGCAAGGCGGTCCCCGCAGTTCTTATTCTCTCATACGCCGCAGTATTTTTCAACCAGTTTTGTCACAAAGCGGGTCAGCAGCGTGCTCACCTCCATGCGGCTTGCGCTCTGCTTCGGTGCAAAGGCGTTCCCGCCGACGCCCTGGACCAGGCCGGCCCGGGTGCAGATATCCACGCAGTCCGCCGCCCAGGTGCTGATGCCCGCGCCATCGGCGAACGCCGCGCCGGAGAACTCCCGGTCCAGCGTCCAGCCCAGGTGCTCCAGGAAACGGCACAGGAACACGCACATCTGCTCCCGGCTGACCGGGTCGTCCGGTCCGAAGCGCTCGGCGCTGTAGCCGTCCGCGATACCGTTTGCAACGGCCCACCGTACCGCCTGGCGGTACCACTCGCCCTTCAGATCGGTGAAGGTCAGCCCGCCCTCCGCCGCCGGGCTGCCCGCCATGCGCCAGAGCACGGTAACGAACATGGCCCGGGTCATGGGCAGGTTGGGAGAGAACAGACCCTCGCCCGTACCTGTGAACAGCTCCCTGCGGGCGGTAAAGCCGATGGACTCAGCGCCCCAAAGCCAATCGGTATCCTTGAAATCGGCGCTGCCCATCACCAGCTCGTAGTCTCCCGCGCCCGCGGTGATATACTGCGCGGCGCCGTCCGAAACCAGGCACCACGGCAGGATGACCGCCGTGCCGCCCAGGTCGGTATACTGCACCACCATGCCGCTTTTTGCCTCATCCGGCTTTACGATCAGGCGGTTCACGTCGAAGCCTTCCTCCAGCGTGCCCCTGGGGATATAAACGGCCAGGCCGCCGCCCTTGAGCACCACATTGCTGGTCTGGTTAGCCTCCACGATGCTTTGGCTGTCCGCACGGGTCAGGTCCGCTTTGGACGACTTGATGGTATACACCGCCGAGCCGTTGCCGTCCGCGCTGACCCCGCGCAGGTTGCTGCGGCTGCCCGCGCTGGAGGAGCCGCCGAAGATGCTGTTGTCAACGACGGTCACCACGATCACGTCCGCCCCGTCCCAATAGCCGCCCGCGCCTTCGTAAGCCGCCGCCGAAGCATTCTGGACCGTCTGTACCGCGCCGTCATATCCGGCCTGTGCGGCTTCTACGGCGGCCTTCAGCCGTTCCAGCTCCTCCGCAGCCGGGTTCTTCGCCTCTGCCAGCGCCTGTTTGGCGTCGTTCAGCGTCTTCCGGTCGGCAACCAGCGTCGCGAGCTGTGCCTGCGTGGCGCCATAGACGCCGCGCACCGCCACCAGATACTGCCCCGCCTTGAGGCCTGTAAAGGTCTTGGCCCGCTGATTGACCGCCGGGTCGTCGGCCAGGCTCCAGACGATGTCATCCTGGGTGCTCTGCGCTGTGTCCAGCGCGAGGAAGTCTGCGATGCCGGGCGTGCTGCCCTTGTAGCCGGGTGCGGCCAGGATGGCAAACTCAAAGCTTTCCGTGTTGCCGCCTGCCGCGGTGGCCAGCACCTGTCCGTTCGATGCGGAGCTGCTGGATGCATTCAGGGTGGCAGCCCGCACCGTAATGGCGTCGTCCGCCACGCTCACTGGCAGACTGCTCACATTTGCCGGGTCTGCCGCGTCCCGTACCACCAGCAGGTACGCGCCGGGGGTCAGGCCTTCGTAGACGCACCGGAACGCGTTGCCCTTGTTCACCGGCGTCCAGACCAGTTCCGTGTCCTCCGCCAGTCCGTTCAGGTCATAGCCGCCGGGGACCAGCGCCGTCTGGTAGCGGGCATGATAGTCGGTTTGTGCCTCGTTGGAATCCTCCCCGTGATAGGAGGCGCCGACGGCCCCGCTCAAGTCTGCTTCCACTCTGCCGTTGTTCCGGGCCTGGTTCCAGGCGCCGGTGGAGGCGGCGGAGCACCCGGCAAGGTCCAGTTTGAGGGCGTCTACGGTGCATGCAATGCTGTTCCGGTTTCCGCCCGCATCCTCCGCCGTGATGGTGTAGGTACCGTTGTACGCGATCTCCAGCGTCCCGTAGAGGTTCTTGCCCGGCTGCGCGTTCACCTTATAGCCGTTGACGGCCACATCCGTGATCTGCGCAGCTGCGCTTCCGGTCTTGTAGGCGCTCCACTCCAGCGCTCCGCCGGCCTGGTTGAAGGCCAGCGTCACCTGCGGCAGATTTGCGTCCACCTGGCCCATGTATAGCACTTGCGCGCTCCAGGTCTTATCACTGTTTACGGTGCGGGTCCAGTAGATGCCGTTTCCGCTGACCTTGAACATCGCCGCATTCGAGGCCTCGGCGGTCATCGGCGCAAAACTGCTGCCGTCGAAGCAATAGACTTCATGCGTGTTTCCAGTGGCCTTTTCATTTCCGCTCTGCTCGGTAAAGGTGATGTTCAGTTTCTCGATGGCCCCCGTACCGACGGGAGTCCCACCCCACTTGGCCGCATCCAGATAGAAGTCCGCACCGTACCGCGGTACGGCCACGGTGGTCTCGTCGCCCGAAGCCGCCGTGTTGAACCAATCCACGATCAGGGTGGTGCTGACGGTGTTTCCGGAGATATCCACCGCCGTGATGTCGTAGTTCCCGTTGGCGGCCAGGGCTCCGAAATCATACCGCCAGAGCAGGCCGTCCCCATCCAGCTGCGTTACCGCGCCGCTGGCGGCGTTGCAGCGGGTGCCGTTTATGCTGATATAGTCCAGCCCGTTGTTGTCCAGCACGTAAAGGGACAGGGGGATCGACGCGCCCCCGCCCGTGATGGAAGCCGTGGCGGGGAAGCTGCGGCTCCAGATGAAGAGCGGGTTGGTCCCGTCATAGTCCGGCGTAGGCACCACGCCGCCGGAATAGTGCTCCACCAGCCGGTCAAAGCTTGCGGTGGTGCTGGTGATCTTGACGGTCACGGTATACGCCGTGTTGTCGTCGTTCGAGCCGAGCGTGATCTTCGTGGGCGTCGATCCGCCGGTGGCGTTGGTACAGGCGTCGCCCTGATAGTTGGGATAGTCCTTGCTGCTCACCTCGATCGAGCCCTGGAAATAAAGGTCGATGGACTCGGCCACGGTACGGAAGGTGAAGGATGCGCCCTGCTCGCCGATGGACAGGTTGCTGCGCAGGGGGATCTCCGCGCTCCCGCCCGTGCCCCAGCCGGGGGCGCTGTTGAACGCCCAGGACTGGTTCCCGACCGCTTCCGCATCGTAGGGCGTACCGTCGGCGTTGTAGAAGGTGAACGCGCCGTTGTCGTTGAAGATATCGATGCCCTCGGCAGCCTCCGTGACGGTAAAGGCCACGGCGACCCGGCTTTCCGTATCCGCGTCATAGAGATGGATGACGCCGGTGCCCGGCCTGGAGGGCGTGATGGACAACACGCCGGAGACGCTTCCGCCTGCGGCCGTGCTCTGCCGGAAATTGAGTATGCCGATGTTTGGTCCGTCTGTGGCATCGTCAATCTCCGTGACGCTGAGGGCGGGCCGGGTCCCCCGGGCGCTGACCGCGGTCACGGGCACCAGCGTGGTGGTCCCCATGGGGATGACCACGGAAGGAGCCGCGGTATAGCGGGTAACTGCCTGCAGGTCGACCGTCTGCGCGTTATTGGCGGCGTAGTACTCGTCGTGTACGGCGTTGACCACGCCCGCGTCCAGGCCGGTAATCCGGTCGGAACCGGTGAACAGCTCGATCTTCAGCTTCAGGTAGCCGGACTCTCCCGCTGCGAAGGCCTTGGAAGGCACTGTGATGGTGCCGCTGACCCGCCTGCCGTATCCGGCCTCCAGGTCGTTGTTGCCGTCCGCGGCGTTGTAGAGATAAAGGATCCCCTGCGCCAGATTGGCGTCCCCGTTTTCGTCCGCCGCCAGGGTCTCCAGCCTTCTGGCCTGGTCGACGGTCAGGTCGCTGCCCGTGAGGGGGAGCACCGCGTAGGTGGCCTCGCCGTTTTCATCCGTTGCATCGGCATAGGTAAACTGGGCATAGACGCCCTCCGCCTTGCCGGAACCCCGGTTGGCAGCCACGAACTCCACGTTCAGCGTGGTCGTGCTGCCGTCTGCCGAAACATTTGCGACTGTGACCGTCAGATCCTCCACGCCCAGGTCCGGGTATTGCTCCACCGTGAACAGGTCGACGGATACGCTGGCGGGGTCTTCGTAGCCCGCCCCCTCGTACTCCTGCAGGGTAAGGGTGAACGTTGTCCCCTCCGGCAGGTCGCGTTCCAGCGCGGCGCAGTCGCCGTCCAGGACCAGGGTCTGTCCCGAGCGGATGTTGCTTTCGATCTTCCAGCTGGCCAACGCCTGACCATCGGCGGTCAGGGTGGCGGTGATGGGCTGCGCCGGGCTGCCCCGGAAGGCCGTGTCACCGGTGTTGACCGCACTCAGGCTCACATAGAGCCGGCTGCCCACGCTGAAGTCCGTGTGGCCGAACGCAAGCTTCCCCTCGCCCAGATTCTGGCTGCCTTTTCCGTAGCTCACGGCATACATGCCCAGGGAGCTGCTCATGCCGCCGTCTGCATACTCCGGCATGACCATGTACGCGGTCTCGGCGCCGTTTGTATAGGAGACGACGCCCAATTCGGCCAGCGTCCCCTGCGTGAGCACCAGCAGCTCGCCCGCAGCGCCCTGCACGGCCTGTACGTTGGAGAAGGTCAGGTTGTTCTTGTCGCCCAGATCGTCGGGGTAGGCCTTCAGATTGGCCAGCACGTTGTCCGCGTCCTCACCGTAGAGGCTGCGCACGTCCGCGTCGGTCAGCAGGCCTCCGCCTTCTCCCGCAAGGCCCAGATAGGCCGCCTGAGCGGTAAGGCTGCCCCAGTCGTACCGGAGGGACGCCTCATAGGTGTCCATGTTGCGCATGGCCAGCATGACCCCGTCGCCCCAGGTATTGGTGGCCGGATCATATGCGGACAGATACAGGGCGTTGTTGGTGGTGTTGGGCACGCTCCCCACATAGACGGCAAACAGGTTGCCCTTGGCATCCGCGCCAATGGTGACCTCCAGCTTGCCGGAGGCCTCCTGCGCCCCGTCCGCGTGCTTCGCGCCGGTAAAGAAGGGGTGGATGGCGCCCGTCTGGGATGCGGTGATGCTCTTCAGGCTGTCATCCAAAATGAGATAGGTGGCCCCGTTCATTTCAAAGAGCAGGAAGGTATGCTCCTGCACCGCCATCGTGGAGAAGGATTCTTCCGTTCCGGTCAGCATATCGCTGTCGACCGCCGCGGTCAGGAAGCTCAGGTTGGAGAAATAGGGACTCTCATAGGCGGTAAAGGCCCCGGCGGCGGTATAGATTCCGTCCTTACCGCTGTCTTGGTCGTAATCCCGCGTCATGCGCAGCAGGTACGGCGTGCCCCACTCGACCGTATCGCCGGAGGCCGTGACCTTGCGCAGGAAGAGCCGCTCCACCGTAAGATGATCCGCGTTTTTGCCGCTGCCCTCGTAGGCGTCCTGCCGGGTGGTGTAGGCCAGGTAGTACGCGCCGTCGTCCAGCTGGGTGAACTCCACGTTGCCCAGCGTCTGTCCCTCGGCCAGCGCCATGGAGGATACCTTCCATACGCCGCCGCTCTGGCAGGCCAGGTTCAGGTTGGACCGGGTACCCAGCACGTCCAGCGTGGATTTTTTTGTGCTCTTCAGGTAGTCGGCGTAGTCGGTGTCCGCCATCCCGCTGTCCGTCAGGAACTGGACGTACCGATCGTACGCCTCGCCGGACGCATCCTGCGTCAGCGTGCTGCCGAAGAACACCGCGCTGCCGCTGCCGTTGGAGGCGGGTGCGAACACATAGCCCACGCTGCCTCCCGCGCCGTCGCCCCCCAGGATCTCGGCCGGATGGAAGGCCGCGTCATTTCGGATCTCCGGCGCGCCCTCGCCCTCACCGGAATAGGGCGTGCTGGTATAGCTCCATTCGGCGGCCTTGAGGACGGTGTTCTGCGCCGCGCTCTTCAGCCGGTCCTGGAGGTAGGCGTTGTAGCTGTCCAGGGACAGGTAGTAGGCATGCCATGCCTGATAGGAGTCCCGGTCCGCCGCATAGGCGCTCTGCGCGGCCTGATAGGCGCTCTCCGCCGCCGCAAGCGTGGCATAGCCCTCCGCGAGGGTATATTTCGTCCAGGTGCCCGAACCGGTTTCCTTGCACAGCGCCTGTTCCTCCTGGGGCAGCTGGCCGTACTCCTCCGTAGTATAGGTCACGCCGGTCGCCGTGTAGTAGGCGCTCTCTGCGGGCGCGGACGGCGCCGGTATGGTCTTATAGTTGTCCGCGTTCATACCGCCGTAAGGGGTCGAGCCGGGCTTAGTGGGCTCCGTCTGCGCGGCGGAGGCATAGCTCACCCATGTGCTGTGGATGGTGTAGGCGGCGGCGCCGCTCGTGCCGTCGCTCCCTTCCTCTACCCAGACGTCGAAGTCCAGGTCGCCGGTGCCGTCAGGGTCCAGCACGAGATACAGCGGCACGCCCGCTCCGGATGCTCCAGTCGGGTTGGCCAAGCCGTATTTGTATGCGGGCGTCTGGCCGTCCGCCGCCGTGTTGACCCGCTTGAGCTCGCTCATGACCAGCTGCGGGACATCCTCCCCGGCGATACCGGCTTCGCTCCGGGAGACGGTATAGACGATAAAGTCCCGCTCGCCCGCGCGGATCACCTTGTAATCCCCGCCGGGGAGCACAGCGGTGCTCAGGTTGGCCGCGTCCACGCTGCTGCCGTAGCCGGAAAGCTGGAACGGCACGGTCTCGTCGGTTGGGTCGTAAGCCAGGGTGCCCAGTTCGGGCTCAGCGTTGTCCTCCGGCGCGTAAAGCTTCTGTTCGGTGCTCTGGGGCGGGCGGATGGTGACCCCCAGGAAGCCGTCCTCCGATGCGTCCTGTACCCAGTCATTGAGGAAATGCCAGCCGGTCTCCCAGTCCGCTCCGTCATAATCCACACAGTAGGTGGCCGCGTCCAGCTCAAAGGTAAAGGCCAACAGCACCACCCGCAGTCCAATCCCGATGGAGAATCCAAAGCTCTCCACCGAGGCGGGCGCATACTTTTCATCGTTGCCCGCGTCCATGTCATAAGGGTCGTAATTGGTGTTGTATACCCCCAGCAGGAACGTGGCCTCCAGGCCCAGTTTGGCGTAAAGCTCCACCTTCAGCAGTTCCACGCCCACGCCCGCGCCCACCTCCAGGCCGATGGAGGGCGAGATGCTGATGCCCTTCCAGTACACCTCGTTGCGGATGTCCTGGATCTGGGCGATGTAAGAGATGGTGGTCTTGTCGAGGGTGGTCTGCGTATCGTAGTCCAGCGGCCGCAGCACCACCTTGACCGTCTCGGCCAGGGTCATGCCGTCCTGCTTTTTCAGCACCACCTGGGTGTCCGCCTTCCCGTCGGAGCTGATAAAGCCGCTGATATAGCCGGAGCCCTCCGGGGCGGGTTTCCAGGCGCCGTCCTGCTTGGTGTAAACGTCCACCGCCAATTTGCCGGAGAAGCGGACGTTGAACGCCTTGTACCCCGTTTCAAAGGAGTATGCGGCGGCCGCGTTGTAGGCCTCCAGCGCCGCGCTGTAGCTGCGGTAATGGCTCTTGTTGTATGCGCCGCTGACGGTCCACTCGTAATTCTCCTTTTCCGTGTCGGTAAGCACGCCGTACTGCTCGCCCGTCAGGAAGTAATCCCCCGTCTCCAGATAGACCGCCTTGGCGTCCGCAAACGCCGGATAGGCGGCGCTGTAGTAGTAGCCTGCCAGATCGGCCGCCTTGTAGAGCAGCTTTCCCGCCGCCGTCAGTTTCTCGTAGGCCGCCTGCGTGATGACCGCTCCGGCAGAGGGCCGCGCCATATAGGTCAGGCTGATCTGTTTTTCATAGTTGGCGGCCGATTTGGCGTCCAGCACCGCCGGAGTTATCTCCACAGAATCCCGGATGACCCCCAGCCCGGTGGCGATCTCGATGGAGCCGTCGAACTGGAAGTAGAAATAGACGATGGGGCACACCGTCAGCCGCGCCTGGATGCGGAAGGTGAGCGAAACGCTGAAGGATACGGTCATCCCCTCAAAATAATATCCGTTGTCCAGCGGATTGTATTCAAACAGGAAGGCCAGGCCCACCGCAAAGCCCACGCTGAAGCTCTTGGACTTGAACTGGGTCTTGTCGTACGGGTTGGGCTGCGGCGGGGACGAGGGATTGGGAGAGGCTGCCGCCGCCGCCGCGTCCGCATTTTTCTTCCGGGTATGCTCCGTAGCGGCTTTTTTATAACTCTCGTCCCCGCCGAAGTTCCCCTTCTTGAAGAAGTCGCCGAACTGCGTCCAGTTGTCCTTATTCTTATCCGCAAAGCCCTTGCTCTCGTCCCCTGTTTCGCCCAAGGGCAGCCCCACGGCAAAGCCCACCTTGTTTTCATCCAGCAGGATGGTCACATAGTCGGTGACCGCCAGCTCCATGGAGCCCAGATTGATGCCCAGGTCCACGTTGAACTCGCTCATTTCGCTGCCGGAGTCGTCCATATCCACGTCGGAGTTGGGCGAGGATTCATCCTGCATCTGCTTGAGGTACTCTGCGTCGGGTGTGGTGGAGTACCCGCCCAGGGTAACGCTGTCCGGCCGGACGGAATAGTCCGCGGCATCCTGCACGTACAGGGTGTCGTCATCCGTGCCGGCCGCCCCTCCGCCCAGCTTTACGCCGGACTGCACGCCCGCCAGGATATCCGCCGTGGAATAGCGCTGCTCCTGGGTGACCAGGGCGAACGTGGTGGTCCCGGTAAAGGAGCTCAGGTAGCCGTTCATGCGCTTGAGCCCTTCCTCCGTGTAGGCATAGCCGGTAATGATCCCCTCCTCGTCCCGCTCAATGGTATACTGCTGCGTCACCGGGGTAGGCCCGGCGATGCTGTTTTCCACGGTGATGGGCTCCGGAGCGGCAAAGGGATAGAGCATGTTCCCCCGGAAGACCGGATTCCAGGTATACGCCGCAGCGCCCTCCGCCAGGGTGGCAGGCGAAACGTCGCCGCCCAGAGGAATGTCCAGGGTGCTCCGGGCGTTGGCCGCCGCTCCATACTTGAGGTGTCCGTCGGCGGAGCGGGTCTCGGCTGCGCTGGAATTCTGCCGGGTCAGGCCGCTGACCAGATAGCGGTAAGCCCGCTGCTCCGGCGTCAGCCGGGAATAGGCGGCGCTGTCCGGGTTGACCGCCGTCACGAGGGCGGGCAGGATCTGGGCCCGCTCGCTCTCGCTGGCTCCCTCCGGCACCACCAGGCTGCGGGGCGTCATGGTATAGCAGGCCTTGATAAAATACTGGCAGTAATCCCCGTTGGCGTTTTTCTTGGGCGCAAACTGGGTCTCGTTGGCCGAACCCCCGGTGACGTAGGCGCAGAATTCATCCCGGACGCCGTCCACCGCAGTCAGCACGAAACTGGAGTTGGTCTCGTTGTAATAGCCGTCGATCTTGCCGTTTCCGTTGGCGTCCCAGTAGACCGCCATCCAGGAGATGGCCGTCTTCATGGCGCTCTGGGCCGTCCGGTAGTCCTCGTGGTAATACAATACGCTCAATCCGCCCGCGAAATCGGCTTCCTGCAAATAGATCTTGGCGTTGCCCGCGTAGGCGGTGCCGTTGATGAGCAGCAGATCCCTGGAGGACAGATTGAAGCAGACCCACTGGATGTTGGTGGCGTCAAAGGACCACTCCGCAGCCCCCGACAGCGCGGTAGGCTTGGCCAGCGTCGTCTCCGTGCAGGCGGTGCCGAAATCCCCCGTGCTGCTGTTGAAGGTGCTGTAGCCATAAGTGATCGCAGCCGATACGCCATAGGTAAAGCCGTGGTCGCTGCCGTAAGTACTGCCGTCGTAGTAGCCGTTGAGGGGATAGTTGATCTTGTCGGTGTCGATCTGGGTCAGGCTGTTTTCCCTGCGGGGCACCGACTTCTCAAAGTCCACCGTAATGGTGCTGCTGCGGGAGTAACACACCCGGAACTTGTACTGGGCCCTGAGATCGCCGTCATTCAGCGGCGCGCTGGCGGAGCCCACCAGCTTGAAGGTGTAGGATTTTTCGGCCGCGTCGTAGCTGCCGGCGCCGAACTTGCCGAAGGTCTTCCAGGTGCTTCCGCCGTCTGTGCTCTGATAGACCACCACATTGGAGACATAGTACCCCGCGGGGGCGGTCCCGGCGGTGATCTTGACGGTGGAGCCCACATAAAGCTGGTTGGAGCCGTTCACGCCGCCCTTGCCGCCGACGATCTCCACCTTGGGCTGGAAGCCGCTGTAATTGGACTCGCTGAGCACGGCGCAGTTTGCCGGCGCGGTGTTGCTGTCGTTGGGCGTGGACACCTCGGTCTTGAAGGCGTCGACCGCAAAAATGCGGCGGGTCAGGCTCATGCTTTTCAGCCAGACCATACTCGCGTCGTTCAGCTCGTCGTGCTGGTGGCTGTCGTAAGAGGCATACCACAGGGACATGCCCAGGCTCAGGCTTCCCGTAAAGCCCATGCCGCCGCTGTAGGTGCCGGAAAAGGGATTATAGTAATTGCTGCCGTCGTCCGAAGCCCGGATCGTCCAGCTCTTGTCCTGCGGCCCCGAGCCGAAGCGCTTGACATAGCGCGGATTGTCCACCAGACTTGTGCTGCCCTGCATGAGCCAGAGGCGGGGCTCCGTATAGGAATATTTATAGGTAAACCCGTCCAAATAAGAGGTGTCATGGCCCATCCGGGTCAGGATCTCGGCGCGGTAGCCGCTGAACAGCTGTCCCGCGATCTCCCGCGCGCCGCCCAGGGCCTCCCACCCGGCCGACTTCAAGACCGCGTCGGCGTCCTTCCGGCTGGCCAGGGCGACGCCCTTGTCGATGGTTACATCTACCGATCCGTTATAATCCTTGCCGATCTTCTTGGCCGTATCCCCGGCGCCGTAGAGTACGGCGGCGCCGTCGGTATTGGTTCCAATGCCCCAATAGCTCTTCTGCGCCGCTTCCGCCGTGCCCGTCCAGGCGCTCTGCGGGTTTGCGAAGACGATCTTCTTCAGGGAGGGGGCATAGGCCTGGAGGGAGATATCCCCCTGGGCGCCGTCGTCTACCAGGGTGGAATAGACCGGCTCCGGCTCTTCCGCCGCCACCTGCGCCCCGGTGACGCGCCCGCTTCCGGCGTTGGCCGCGCCGTCGCGTTCGGCCACGGCGCCGGACACATCCACGGCCTCCGGGTCATAGAGCTGGGTGGCCAGATTGGCCGCGCCGCCCCGGCCGGAGTTGATCAGCTCCACCCGCACCGTATCCTGGGCGAATCGGCAGCTGTCGTCGCCCAGCAGCTCGGAAAGCACGATTTCAAACGACACCGGCTCCATGGACGCCGCGCCGTCGTCGATGAGTTCCACCGTTACCGGCAGACGCGTTACCCCGGCATAGAACATCAGCTTACCGCTGGTCTGGGCGTAATCCCGTCCGGCCAGGGCGGTCGCGTCCACCGTGGTATACTCCACAGACACCGGGCGCTGTGCGCCGCCCACCCGCTCGATCATGACCTGGGCGGTCCCGTCCGCCTGGTCTACGGTGACCTCGGAGACGGTAAAGCCAAGCGTGCTGGGCTCGGGATCGTTGGCGTCCTCAATGCGGAACAGAAGGGTATTGGCGCTTTCCAGCACCTGTCCGCCCTCACAGTCCCGGATGGTGAAGGCCGCCGCCTCCTGGGCCTCCGGCAGCTGGTCGGTCAGCGCGTCCAGATGGATCTCCTTGACCCACTCGCCGTCGGCAAAGATCAGCTCGAAGGCCCAGCCGTTATAGGGGTCCTCCCCCTCGCCCAGCAGATCCAGCGGGGTATAGACCGGCTCGGCGTTGAGCTCCAGGCCCTCCGGGCGCTGCGCCAGCACTTCCTCCTCCGGCTTTTCATAGACCGTCCCGCGCAGGGACACCGAGCAGTATTCCACCCCGCCCAGCGTGTAGATGCAGCGGTAATCGTAGCTGCCGCTGTCGATGAACTCCGCGTCCGCCGGGACCTCCGCCCCGGCGGCGTCCTGGATGTCCTTCCACGCGCCGTCTGAGAGGATCTGCCACTGATAGCTCTGCGCCGTCTCGGACAGCCGGAGGGAATACCCCAGCTCGTCGGGCACCGCCCGCACCGCCGCGTCCCCCGTCTCCGGCGCGGGCGGCATCCCCACCGCGTCATACCGGGCGCGGGGCAGCGGCTCCTCCACTTGGATGGCCACATCGTTGGCGCTGACGGCATAGTCGTACACCGCCCCGCCGTTCTCATCCTGGAGCAAAACGGGCTCATAGGTGAGATAGGCCGTCGCCCGGCCCGTGGTCCCGCCCAGGCGGTAGACCTTGATGACGCCGCTCTCCCCCTCCGAAAGGGCGAGTCCGGACGTCTCAAAGGCAAACGCGCCATAGGGGAACGTTTCCTCCCAGCTCTCGTCCACCGGCTGGGTGTTCCCGTTCGTATCCGTGTAGACAACGGACGTGGGTGCGCTCCCCTCCCCCGTCACCAGATAGGCCAGCGCGGAGCCGGATGCCTCAAAGAGCATCAGCACCGTCAGCGCCGCACAGAGCAGACGCCTGCACACACCGCTTCCTTTTTTCCCGCTCATTGTGTTCCTCCTTCCAATCCTTTCCTCACAACATCATGGAATCCAGCAGTTCGCTGATCGTCGCATGGATCGACTCGCCGCCCCGCTTCCAGATTACGGCGTCCCCCTGCGCCTGCGCCGTCTCAAACAAGCCGGGGTCCGCCAGCTTATGGAAGCGAATCGCCTGGATGCGCCGCTCCATATTCACGATGGCCTCGCTCCCGTTGCAGAAACAGACGCGCAGCCGGTATTCCGGGAGTGCCTGAACGGATGCCACCGATGCCCCCACGGTAAAAACCCTCCTTTCCGGTCGATGCCCCCTTGCCTATAACACGCGGGAGCGTATCCTATCTCTGCAAGTATAGGACACGCTCCCGGTTTTTGCATCCCCCGTTCGGGGGATTTATCCAATTTTTCGGTTATTTTAAAAGCTCCACCAGACGGCTGCGCCGATCGATGTTCAGCTTTTGAAAAATGGTCTTGAGATGGGCCTTCACCGTCTCCTCCGAGATATGCAGCTGCCCGGCGATCTCCCGGTTGCGCATCCCACGGGCCGCCAGCCGGGCCACGTCCATCTCCCGTCCGCTCAGGCCGGAAATCCCCTCCTGCGCCTGCTCCAGCATCGCGAAGATCCGGCTCTCCTCGGCCTTGGTATAATGGATGTCCATCTTCCGGATCTCCCGGATGGCCTCCCCATGCCGGGCAGCAATGGACGGGAGCAGGAACAGAACGGAAAGATACTTCCGAAAGCTGGCCAGGAAGGTAAAGTTCCGGTCCCGCTCGGCCAGGGTAAGCGCATAATCCAGATGCTCGGCCGCCTTTTTGGGCTTCCCGATGGCCAGGTAGCACAGGGCCAGCCCCACATGCATGAAGTTTCGGGTCGCCACGGAGATCATCTTCGGCTCCAGCGCCAGGGATGCCTCCACCCCCGCGATGGCCCGCTTGTATTCCTTGTTCAGGATCAGGTCGGTAATGCGGGTGGTCTTTACGATAAAGTTGGTAAAGGTCAAATCGCCCAGCCGGTCCGCCTCGCCCTGGGTCCACTTGGCGGAGCGGTCGGTCTCCATCATCAGCGCCAACAGATAGCCGCGCACCGTCTCCACCATACAGCGGTTGATGGCCGTGCCCTGCAAAAACGGGTAGCCCTGCGCCTTTTCCTCCAGATACTCGACGGCCTTTTGCAACGTGAGCATGTCCGTTTGGTAGATGGCGTTGATGCCCAGCAGCAGGGCCGCGCCGTAAGTGACGCTGGCGTTTTGCCCCTGCTCGGACAAAAGCGCCGCCCGGTGGGCAAAGATCTCCGCCTCGTCGTAACGTCCCTGTACGCACAGGGCTTCCCCCCGGTACAGCTCCGCCGCGCCCGCGCCGTGATTTCCGGTAATGCGGTTGTACACCGCCATCATATGCTCCAGCCGGTCGGCGATCTCCATCATCTCGCCCGGCTTGCTGTAAAATAAGTACCACATGGAGGTACAGCCGAACAGGAAGGGCTCCCGGCAGGTAAACACCCGGGAGACGCCCTGGAGCAGCCCCTCCGCCTGCCGGTAATGCGCCTCCATCCGCGCCACATCGGGGAAATCGCCGAACGCCGCCACCATGTGCCACTCCCCCAGCAGCGCCTTCTCTCCCCGCGCCTCGATCCGGCGGCGGGATCGCTCCAGCATCGTTTCAAACGCCGCAAAATCCGCCCCCGCAAACAAGGCGTAGCACAGGCGCAGCACCGAGATGGGGTATCGCTCCTGCACCGGTTCCGGGCATTCCCGCAGCACCGTACGGGCCGCTTCCGTATACGATACGCCGCAGATAGGTTCCATCAGCAATCCCGTCAGCTCGCAGGACAAGACCCCCTCATAATCCTGCACGGCGTAAAACGCGCTTACCGCCTTCCTGGTCTGGCCATGGTCACGATACCACCTTCCCGCCGCCTGATAACAATCCCGGCGAAACGGCTCATCCGTCTGCTCCAGCTGCCGGCGCAGAAAGGCCAGCAGGATCTCATGGGGAAAATACTGCCGCCGCTGGGGAAAATAGGTCAGCAGCGGCACGCTCTCCCAAAAATTATAAGTCAGCGTCTGCCTCCGGTCCGCCGGGATGGCGAGCACCTGCTCGATCTGCTCCATGCTCAGCCGCTCAAACAGGCACAGGCGCAGCATGGTCTCGCGCCGCTCGCCGGACGCCTTCTTCCAGAACAATTCATAGATCAGCGTATCCGTATCGCAGACGGCAGTCACGTCGTTTCCGCTTTTCAGGTTCTGCAGGTAGAGGGCGACCGCTACCGCCCATCCCTCGGTCTTGGCATGGATCGCCTGCGCCTGACCCTCGGAGATCGTCAGTCCCAGTTCCGCCGCAAAGTCCCGGACGTCCCCCACTCCCAGCAGCAGGTCCCGGGCCGCAACGCGGCCGATGGTATGGGCCTCCCCCAGCAGGACGCGGAGCCGACCGAAGCTTTGGGAAATAAAAATCACATGCAGGTTTCGGTCCCGCAGCTCCGCCAGGGAGCTGAAAATCTGCGGCTGCCAGTTGCCCAGCACGAACTGGAAGTTGTCGATCACCAGATACAGCGGCTGCGCCGCGCGCAGCTCCGCAAGGAGTTCCGCCGCCCGGTTGGCGTTGCTGCGGTTGAGAAACCCCAACGCCTGCAGTCCCTCCGCCGCGGTCCGGTCCACACGCTCCAGCTGCCGGCACAGCCATCGGAAGCTGCCGTCCTGCGCGCTCTCGATGGCCGTATACCAGCATACCTGCCCCTGGTCCATCCCCTCCAGTGCCGAACGGATCGCCGTCGTCTTCCCATAGCCCGCCGGCGCCTCCACGATGGTCAGCGGCACGTCGGAAATATGAGAGAGCTTTTCCCGCAGCGCTTTGGAAAAATACCGTGGTTCCATACACTCACCTGCTCATTTCTGCAAACGCCGGACGCTTCCACCCCGTGTTTTGTCCGGGCGTCGTCATCTGTCTTCCTTACGTTCGTCAACCCTTCGATGCCGCTCTTGGTCTGAAAGCGCGTAAAGTGTACGCCTACAACCAAAACCGCGACAAGCACAACGGGGGTTACCGGGGGAAGCAAGACCCGTTTGATAATCTTTCATACCCTACCTCCCTGTTCCGCTTTCACATCGTCCAGGGAAAATTCAAAGTGCATGGCCAGCATTCGGAACAGCTCCTGCATGACTTGCTCGGAAATCTTACGGATGTCCAGCCCCGCAATGAATTCCAGCACCTTTTGCTGCTCATCCCCCGGCACGCTGTAGGCGCTCATGCTCATCACGAGGAAGCGCCTGAGCTTTCGTTCCAATGGGAAGTACATGTCGCACCTGCGTGCCATATAGCCCCGCATAATACCCGCCGAGCCGATCTCCAATTCATAAAAATCGCTCTCAGTATAGCCCGGCAGGCGGGAGCCAAAAATGCTCGCCAGCTCCAATGCGGTGTGCTGATGGATATACTCCACCGCTTCGCTCTGGGTGTACGCCTCCAGATAAATATCCCTGAGGTTCTCGTTCAGTTCTGTCAGCGTCAACTGGATGGCAGTCTCCACCGCATAGACGTAAACGGGCGGGATGCGCTCCCCGACAATCTTTCTTGCCGCGCCAAACTGATTCCCGAACATGAATTCTATCAGTTCGATGAGTACGCCGTCCTTGGCACGGAAAATGTTCTGAAAGGTGCTGACCGACACATCGGCATCCCTTACAATTTCTGCCACCGTAGTGCGGTTGTAACCCTTTTCCAGGAACAGGCGGACGCAGGCGGTCAGAATTCTTTTCTTTGCAGCGAGGCTTGCGCTTGTAATTGCCACACCAATTACTCCTTTCATTTTAAATTGGTTTATATACCATATATAGCTTACAATTAAAGCAATTGCAAGCGGTTTTAAAAATTTCTCCGGCAAATTGTAGGTTTTTGCAGAATTTGCAACTCCATTAACAGGGTACTATAATCGAGGCGCCCTCAGACAACAACAGAAAACGTCCTCACCATCTGTCGGTATCGGCAAACAGCTTTCCAAATCAGGATTGTGCTTTCACGAGTGCAAAGACATGCTCTCATCTTGTTCGAACGGGTCATTTTTCGTGTTATCTGCACTTGAGTCGTATGCGTGATCTGAGAGATTGCTTTTGACCCAGGAGGGATGGGAATCGAGTTTATAGCGGATACGCTTGTCTAACGGTTCTTTGTAACGGCATCTCCCGCTTTTCGGCTCTAAGATCGCCACTATCGCCAAATACGGCCGCTTCTCCTTCCGTCAGCAACCGGAAAGACATCGTGGCGTCTGGAACATTTGCAGCCGTTCCCTTGATTGCGTGGACGATCCGGCTGTCTTTTTCTGCATTGGCATGCCTTTCAGGGGCTGTTGACAAAGTCTGTTTTCAAAAATACGGCCTTGCAAAAAGTTCATCAAATAGCATATATTTTACAGTAAATAACAACAAACAAGCAAGAAAAACCTATTTGCTTTTTCGATAAGGGACTTTGTCAACAGCCCCTTTTCATTACGCAAATTCCATGTGTTCCCTTATTTCCGGATGGAACCTTAGCGCGCGCTGCCCGGCCTGCCTTGGGGCCGTGGGCGGCGCGGCAATGATGGTTTCGACAGCGTCGTGCATCCGGCTCAACTCGCAAGGCAGTTTTCCCCGCACCGCAGCACGGCCGGACCATAGATATTCATTTCCCCAACGCCTTTTGCGTCCGCACCATTGACAATTCGCCGTTCCGGCTGGACAGGCCCGTTTGTTCCTTTATGCCCCTATTTTACCGCGCACAGCCGCTTTCCCGTGTGGTATTGCCTGCGCTTATCAAATCTTTTAAAAATTGCGATAACAAAAACGGCATGGACCCGGACGCCGGCCCCGTTCCGCAGCCTATGCCGCCCCGCCCCCTTACGGAATCAAACGATAATGTGTTTTCGCCTCTTGCTATTTTCGCAAAAATCGCGTATACTGACCTTACAATTCAATCAAAACTATCCAAGTGCCGCTCCGCGCAGGAGCGGGTAATAGGGAATCGGGTGCAAATCCCGAACGATCCGGTCACTGTGAACGGGGAGTCTGCCGCACAACGCCATTGTCCATCAGGATGAGAAGGCGCGGCCGATGCCGATCCGCAAGTCAGGAAACCTGCTTGGATGGAACGATGAGGTATCTTCCGCAGAGAGCAGCTCATCTGAAACAGCGCCGGGACCGGTGTGCCAACAGGGCCGCCGCGTCCGCTTGCCGCCGTACTCAGGGCCCCGCTTTCCAAGAAGCTTGGAAAGCGGGGCCTTTTGTTGCAGAGAGGCGTTCTTTTTGCGGTGATATGATTTTAAACCGGAAGGAGACCCCTTTATGAAACGTGCGAAATCCCTCTTGTGCCTGCTCCTGCTCCTGCTGCTGACCGTGTCTGCCTGTGCCGCACCCAGCGGGGGCGCTTCCTCCGCCCGTACCCCCGCCCCTTCCCCCAGCGCCGGACCCGCGGCGGAGCCCACCCCAGAGCCGGTGTCTGAGACCTATACCTTTACCGACGGCCGCAGCAAGGAGGTCACCGTCGACCGCAATCCGCAGCGGGTAGTCTGCACCTATGGCTCCTACTGCCCTTTGTGGTACGAGTGCGGCGGGACTCTGGTCTACCGCAAGGATATCTATTCCTCCTATTCTCCTCTGCCCGCGGAGCTGGAGGCGGTCCCCATCCTGGCCGACGGCGAGACCATCAGCGCCGAGGTGGTGCTGGAGGCCGAGCCCGACCTGGTCATCATGAACAACAGCAAGAGCGATCTGGAGATGGCCGAACTGCTGGAGGCCGCCGGAGTCCCCTGCCTGGTCTACGGCTATAAGACCTTCGAGCAGTATCTGGACCTGGTCAAGATCTTCACCGAGCTGACCGTGCGCCCCGACCTGTACGAGACCTATGCCACCGACGTAAAAGCCCGCGTGGACGCCGTGCGGGAAACGGTGGCGGGCCACTCGGCGGAGGCGGTGCTCATTATGCCCTCTGCCAGCGGTCCCAGCTTCACCAGCGCGGACACCATGTGCGGCAGCATGCTGTTGGATCTGAACTGTAAGCTGCTGTCCTACCCCGACGGCGACGTTACCCGGGAGAAGTATGAGTTCAGCATGGAGAAGCTGCTGGAGCTGGACCCCCAGTATATCCTTACCGCCGGCGGCGGGGACGATCAGCAGGCCGCCGCCCGGCGAGTCCTTGAGCTGCCCGGCTTCACCGACCTGACCGCCTACAAGGAGGGCCGCTACCGCCACCTGGACGTGAGCATGTACATGTACAAGCCCAACGGCCGTTATGCCGATGCCTATGAGCAGCTGGCCGCCTTCCTCTATCCCGAGCTCTTCGCGTAAGCGGCGCGCCCATGGAACGCACACACGCGCGCCCGGAGCGGCCCTGCGGCCTGACCCGCCGGAGGCGGCTTGCCAAACTGCTGCTGCTGGCCGTGCTGCTGGCCGCGGTCTTCCTGGCCGGAACGATGTTCGGCGCGGTGGACGTAAGCGCCCCGGACATCCTGCGGATCCTTCTGTTCGGACAGGACAGCGGCGTCTATACCACCATCATCCGGGAGGTGCGTTTTCCCCGGAACCTCCTGGCCTGCATGGTGGGGGCGTGCCTGGCCCTGTCCGGCGCGATCATGCAGGGCATGATGCGCAACCCCATGGCCTCGCCCAGTATTCTGGGCGTCACCAGCGGCGCGTCGGTCACCACCTACATCATGTATCTCTTTTTCCCCGCCGCCTCGTCCCTGATCCCGCTCGGGGCGTTCTGCGGAGCCCTGGCGACCACGTTTCTCATTTTCGTGTTCGCCTGGAAGGGCGGGCTGAATCCGGTACGCTTTATTCTCTCCGGCGTGGCCCTCTCCGCCATCCTTTCGGCGGTAAACAACATCCTCACCATCCGCTTTCCCGACGCGCTGCAGGGGATGGCCGGCTTCATGGTGGGCGGCCTGTCCGCCCGGAGCTGGCCCCATGTGCGGATGATCCTTCCCTACTTTCTGGCGGGCCTGGCGCTGGCCCTGCTGTATGCCGGCAAGCTCAACGTGCTTCTGCTGGGGGACGAGCTGGCGGTCGGCCTGGGCGTCAACGTGGACCGCACCCGGATCGCCCTGATCGCGGTCTCCTCCCTGCTGGCGGCTTCCGCTGTGTCGGTGGCCGGGATGATCAGCTTTGTGGGCCTGTGCGTGCCCCATATCATGCGGATGTTCATCGGCTCGGATTACCGTTATCTCATCCCGGCCTCCGCCCTGGGCGGGGCCGTCACCCTGACCTTCTGCGATATGGTGGGCCGGGTGGTGCTGCGCCCTTCGGAGATCCCCGTGGGGATCATCCTGGCCCTGCTGGGGGCCCCCTTCTTCCTGTGGATGCTGCGGGAGCGGGAGGTGTAGCCATGCAGCCATATCTGATGCACGCCCAGGACCTGCGGGTGGAACTGGGCCATACTCTGATCGTCCGGGACGTGACCCTGGGCATACGGGATCGGGAGATCCTGACCATCATCGGCCCCAACGGCTCGGGCAAGAGCACCCTGGTCCGCGGCATGTGCCGTCTGCTGAAGCCCTCCGGCGGCCGGGTACTGCTGGAAGGCCGGGATCTGCAGGAACTGAAGCGCACCCAGATCGCCCGGCGCATCGCCGTCCTGCCCCAGAAAAAGAGCATCCCGGCCGACATTACCGTGGAGCGGCTGGTCCAGTACGGCCGGGTTCCCTACGCCCGCTTCGGCGGACGGCTGACCCGGGAAGACAACGCCGTGGTGGACCGGATGCTGGCCCTGACCGGGACGGAACGCTTCCGCTTCCGCAGCGTGGCCACCCTCTCCGGCGGCGAGGCCCAGATGGCCTGGATCGCCATGGCCCTGGCCCAGCAGCCCGACATCCTCTTTTTAGACGAACCCACCACGTTTCTGGACATCTCTTATCAGCTGGCTGTGCTGTCGCTGGTCCGACAGCTTCAGGCCGAAGCGCGCATCAGCGTCGTCATGGTGCTCCACGACCTGAACCAGGCCGCCCTGAATTCCGACCGTCTGGCCATCCTTCAGGCGGGGCGTCTGAAGGCCGTTGGGACGCCGGAGGAGCTTTGCCGGCCGGAGATGTTCCGGGATATCTTCCGGGTAGAGACGGAGCGGGTGTCCTTCGACCGGGGCAAGAACTACTATATTCCCCTCAAAATGACACCGGAGGAGCGATGAAATGTTAAAGGTCGCCGTTTATGGAAAGGGCGGGATCGGCAAATCCACCACTGTTTCCAATCTGGCCGCCGCCCTGGCCGGGCGTGGCCTGCGGGTGATGCAGGTGGGCTGCGATCCCAAGGCCGATTCCACCCGTACGCTCATGGGCGGGCGCCGCATCCCCACCATTCTGGACGCCCTGCGCTCCGGCGCCGCTCCCGCGCTGGAGGACATCGTCTTTCCCGGGGAGGGCGGCGTGCTGTGCGCTGAGGCCGGAGGGCCCGCCCCCGGCCGCGGCTGTGCCGGGAAGGGCATCGTCACCGCCTTTGAGCAGTTGGCCGCCCTGCGGGCCTATGAGATCTGCCGGCCCGACGTGGTTTTGTACGATGTGCTGGGCGACGTGGTCTGCGGGGGCTTTGCCATGCCCCTGCGGGGCGGCTATGCCGACGTGGTGCTGGTGGTGACCAGCGGGGAGCTCATGTCCTTATATGCCGCTGGAAACATCTGCTCTGCGGTGCGGGAGTTTTCGCAATACTCCGGCCTGATCCTGGGCGGTCTGGTGATCAACGAGCGGAATATCCCGCATGAGGCGGAGCGCATCCGGGCCTTCGCAGAGGAAAACCAGCTCCCCATCGTGGCCCGCATCCCCCGGTGCGGTCTGGTGCAGGAGGCGGAGGAGGCCGGAAGCACCGTTGTGGCCCGCTTTCCGGACAGCGGACAGGCGCTTGTTTATCAGGCTCTTGCAGACCGGCTGATCGGGGCCTGGGGCGGCGGGATCGGAGGGCGGACGGATGCGCCTGCGTGAGTATACCGCCGCCAGGGCGGTCCCGCGGTACAGCTGCGCCATCTCGCCGGGGAAGCATTGCCCCCTCTTCGGCGCGGGTGCGGTCCTGCGGGGGATCGGCGGCATTACGCTTTTGTACCTGGGGACCCAGGACTGTGTCTATTACGCCCAGAAGGCCGCCCTGGAGCACCGGCTTTCCGCCCCGAGCGGGGCGGAAAGCTCCCGGGTGCTGGCGCTCCAGCTGTCCGATGCGGATCTGATCTTCGGCATCCGGCCCCAGCTGGAGCAGCTCCTGGAGCGCGAAGCCCGGCGCGCGGGGACCCGGGGCGTATTTCTGGTGACCTCCTGCAGCGTGGAACTTCTGTCTGAAGACCTGCAAAGCGTAGTGGACGCCGTCGGCAGGCGCACCGGCAAGACGCTTGCGCTCATCCCCACGGAGCATTTCAGAACCTTCAGCTATTTCGAGGGGATGGAGGCCGCCCTGTCCGCCCTGGTCCGAGGGCTGAAGCCCAGGCCGCCGCAGGCAAGGGCCTTTGCCGTCCTGGGCGTGCGCCATCGGGGCGCAGAGCGGGCCGAGCCGGTACGCTTCCTGCAGGAGCGCGGCTACACCCTCCAGAGCATCCTTCCCTATGAGGCCAGCCTGGATCAGATCGAAGCGCTGCCCGGCGTCTCCTTTACGCTGGTTCTGGACGGGACGGGACTGGGAGTCGCCCGGTCCCTCCAGTCGGAGTTCGGTATTCCCTTCGTCCGTTTCGACCAAAAGCTGGACCTGGACCGGATCACGGAAGCTTGGCGCCAGCTGGCCCGGCTGACCGGCGAACCTCTGGCATCCTGGATCGGCGCCCAGCGCCGGGAGGCCGCCGCCCGGTCGGAGGCGCTGCGTCCCCTGGTGGGCGGCAAGACCTTTTTTTACAGCCAGGTCATCCTCTATCCTTTTGAGACCTGCCTGTTCCTGTCCCGCCTGGGGATGATCCCCACCTGCATTTTTCTGGGCAGCGTGCTGGACCACACGGACGAGTCCCGTCTGGCGCTGGCCGGGCAGGCCGATCCGCTGCTGCTGCAAAACGCCAGTTCGGACGCCGTGGAGGCCATGCTGGCCGAACAGACGCCGGATTACTTCATCGGCGCCGCAGGCCAGGCGATCCGGCGCTATCCTGTGCGCCACGTAAACTTCCGCACCATCCCGGTGGAGGCCGGCTTTTCCTTCTACCGCAGCTGCCTGTCTCAGCTTGGGGACGCCGCCGGGGCCGCAGGAGAGGAGTACGCGCGATGAACGTGTTTGAGACCCTGCCTCCCATATCGCCCCGGATGGGCTTTCTGCGGACCGTATCCGGCTGGCTGGACGCCGCCCTGGTGGAGTTCGGCCCGGAAGGGACTATGCACTACGCCCAGTCCGCTCTCCAGGGCGGGGCGGAAAACCTCTTTACCTCCGGCATGGAGGAACGTCAGGTCATTTTCGGGGACACCCGGCCGCTGGAAGACGCGCTCCGGGCGGTAGATGCGGCCCGTGCCCCCGGTCTGCTTTTTCTTACCTCTTCTCCGGTCAGCGAGATCATCGGCGCTGATCTGGAACAAGTCCGCCGCCAGCTGCAGCCCGGTCTTCGGGCCCGCTTGTCCGTGTGGGACCGGGTGCCGGTGCAGGGCACGGAGCAGGACGGGCAGCGCAGCGCCTATGCCGCAGGGGCCGATTACCTGCGCACCCTGCCGCCCAAAGCGGACCGCGGCGCGGCCGGCGGCGTCGTGGTGCTGGGGCTGGACCAGACCGATTGGAACGGCCGTTCCGATCTGAACGAACTGCGCCGCATGTTCGCGGACTATTTCGGCCTGGCCTGCCGCAACGACCCGCAGGGCCGCTACCGCCTGGAGGAACTTCGATCCGCCCGGCTGCTGCTGGCCGCTTCTCCCGCTGCGCTGCCGTTGGCGGAAGCCGCGCAGGCGCTGTGGGGCGTTCCCGTTTGCCGGGGGCTTCCTTACGGGGTACGGGGCAGCGCCCGGCTGGTGGAATCCGTATCCCGCCTTTTGGAACAGGCGCCCTCCCCGGCCTGGTCAGCCGACCGCCGGGAGGCGGAGCAGGCCGTGCGGGAATTCCAATTTGCCCTCCGCCCCTGGCCAAAACGGGAGCTCCGGCTCTGTGTGCGGCCGGAACGCGCAGCTTGTTTGGCTTCCTTTCTTTCCGGCGAACTGAAGCTTTCCGTCTCGACGCCGCCGGAGCACGCGTTTCTGACGCAGCCTCCAGCCGGGGCGGTCCTGCTGGGCAGCGGCATTTTGTGCCGCCTGTATCCGCAGCACCCTTCCCTGTGCCTGGATACGCCCGTCCTTCACCAGCAATTGTTCAGCACCCATCTTCCGTTCGCAGGGATCCGGGGTACGGCGAATCTGCTGTCCGCCCTATACCCCCTCCTGACGGAGGATGTCTGATCGCGGACACTCGCCGCGTCTGTCTGCGCTTCGTGAGTCCCACGAAGTGACTCATTTCCATTCTGGCCGGCAGGACCTCCGGAGCGCGTCGTCCGCGCGTTCCGGAGGTCCTGCCCGTTTCTGCCGTTCAACCGGGCCAAACGGGTCCGCATCCGTTTAATACGCTTTCCCAGAAGCGGGCCCCCGATGAACGCATCCCGTGCAGAGTGCAGAAGAAGGCCCATACCCCCGCCGAAACGCCTTTTCCATTCCGACGCCGAACAGAAGGAACGGTTGATCGCATAAGGAAGTTGGACGCCTAAGGCATCACCGCACAATTCCCCTCACACATCTTGGCGGCCAATTTGCCCCACAGATGCGTTGCAAAACCTTGTAATACACAAAGTATTCCTGCGGTTTTGCACCTTTTTGCGGCACAAATTTTCGCGCCGATCCGCACGCGTTGAATGATGCGGGAATGCCTTGACAAAAAATCCATATTGATTCTCTCCGTATGGTAGATGGAGTTCCTACACAGCACCTGCCAAGGGAGGGCGATCACTATGGACTGCCAAGATCAGATCACAGAAGGCGCAGAACGCAGGAAGAGACAGCATCTTGGACGCGAAGAAAGAGGAGCCATCCAGCATCGCAAGCGTCAGGTCCGGGCCGGCAATCTTGATTTGGCTGTGACGGAGCTGCCGGAGGCGGTGAAGCGAACGCGACACAAAACGTTGAAGCCCCGCGTGGACAAAAAGAACTACGGCAGCAGCATCTCTATGCAGTCTGTAATTGCAGCGCTTCGCATCAGGGAAGACCACGGGGAAGGCGATACCGTGGTGGACAGGAAGTCTGGCAAGAAGGCCGTTAGCCTCTCTCTGTTGGAGAAGGAAGCGGAAAGCTACGTCGCCCTCCATCTTCCCGGCAAGAACCTGGATTCCGTGCTGAACGCCACGCAGCTGCGCAAAGAGGCGTTTGGGGAAACGCTCTCGCAGGTCTTTAAGACTATTACCGGGGACAACGGCCCGGAGTTCTCCGGTTTTGCCCGGGTTGAAAACTGGGGCAGCCAGGTCTCCTCCGCCCCCCTCCCCCTCTTGGGAACGTCCTCAGAATGAGCGCCATAACGGCCTGCTTCGGACTTTCGTCCCAAAAGGCGTATCCATAGAATCATTCTACCCTGCGTACCTTCTGCCTGCTGCTGATGAGCTGAACGGGAGGCCCCGCAAGAAGCGGGGCTGCCGTCCCCGGAAGAACGGTTTGAACGGCTCCTCGCCTCTGTTTACGCAGCCGCGTAACCGTCTGTCGGCGTTTTGCAGGTCGCGCCGCGCTTCCACACGGGCCTTTGGCCGGAGCGTATTCCATTGGCACCGGGGAAGGCATGCCGCTGTTCCAGCCTGACAAAACCAAACACGCCCGCAAACCTGTCCCTGACGCGCCAAAAGAAGGTACCGTCCCTGAAATCCCGAGACGGTACCTTCTTTGGTTGGGGGGGGAAGGATTTGAGCCTTCGGCCTCC
Organism: Lawsonibacter sp.; assembly: GCF_022777125.1. NCBI lineage: Bacteria > Bacillati > Bacillota > Clostridia > Eubacteriales > Oscillospiraceae > Lawsonibacter > Lawsonibacter sp. The sequence continues at coordinate 2,865 of NZ_JALFGV010000077.1, read as the reverse complement.
GCGTGATTGTGCGCCGAATTTGAACGGGAGCCCGCCTGGCCGTAAATCTGAGCAGGCCTGGATGGTCGCCTTGCCCCCCTTTGGTACGCTGACCTGGCGCATATCACAAGCGGGTTTGATATAGTGGCCTTTGGGTCTGTACGTTTTAGGGGCATCTGCAATCCTGCACTCCGTTTACAGCCCTCGCCGCTTCTGACGGCCATACTCTATTTGATACTGTTTGATTTTCCGGCAGACCGTAGACGCATGCAGATTCAGCTTCTTCCCTGCTTCCTGCAGTGTGGAAGAACCGTGCAAGGCGTATTCTAACAGCTGTTTTTCATAGGCGCATACAGCGGCATTGAAGTCAATTTCTTCTTCCAGGCCCTGGACGGCAGGTACCATGGGCTTACGCGGCTCTTCGGCCAGGAGCACCCCTTTGTCAAGATTCAAAAGCCCCGCCAGCATCTCGTCTCCCACTTGTCCGATCCCGGAGCTGCATAGAACTAAGTATTCGATCAGATTCTCCAGTTCCCGGATATTGCCCGGCCATGAATATTCCTTCATATAGTCCAACTGACGCTGGGTCAGGTGAAAACTTCGGCTGTATTTCCGGCTGAAGCGGTCGATAAAATGATCACAGAGGGCTTCCAAGTCCTGCTGCCGCTCCCGCAGGGGCGGTACACGGATCGGGATCACATTTAGGCGATAATACAGATCCTGGCGGAATCCCCCTTCCGCCACCTTCTTTTTGAGATCCGCATTGGTCAGCGCCAGGAAGCGGATGTTCAGCCGGATTGGCTTGGTACCGCCAATCCGGGTGATCTCTTGGGATTGGATTGCGCGCAGGAGTTTCACCTGGAGATCCATCGACATATCGCCGATCTCATCCAGCATGAGCGTACCGTTGTTGGCATACTCGAACAGGCCGATCTTTCCCTTGGTATTGGCTCCGGTAAACGCGCCTTTCTCATAACCGAACAGCTCCGATTCCAACAAGTGAGCCGGAATGGAAGCACAGTTGATCTTTACATATGGTTTGTCGTTGCGCAGGCTCCTGCGGTAGATCTCATCTGCGATGACCTCTTTCCCCACGCCCGACTCCCCGGTAATCAGAATGGACGCATCTGTGGGGGCGACATGATCGATCAGGACACCAATCTGCTCCAGGGAGCCATAGCGCCCAACCATCCCCTCGGACAGCTCCTTGGCGGATTCCTTATTGATCGACTTCGGCTTTAGAGAATTCACCTCGTGGACAAACGTTTCAAAATCATCCTGAAGGGAACGCAGAGAGGGGATCGGGCGGCTGCACGCTACCACCTGCCGTAAGCTTCCGTCGGGACGAAACAGCGGCGTGCCCACGACGTATCCCATAAGGGGCTGCTCCGTCTTGTAAGTTGTAGAGAGACGAAACACCTGCTTTTTCCCCTCCAGCACGCTGCAGACCGCTCCTCCGGTAAACAGCTTGTCCGTCCCAATCAGCTGGTGGATATCTTTCCCCAGCACGTCCTCCTCTGTAATGCCGGTATTTTTAGTGTAGGCAAGATTAATATATAGAACGATCCCGTCGGCATCTGTAATCAGAAGGCTGTCGTCCAGGTGATCCGTCACTTCTTTAAAGTCGATCCCCCGGTCATGGAACACCGCCAAGGCTCGGTCGATTCCATTGAGCGCGGTCACAAGGTGCTGGTCCTGTACCGAGGCGATCAACTTCTGCAGTGCAATGCGTGTATCGCGGATTGCGACATATTGGTCCATATCATTTTCCTTTCCTGGAGAGGCCGGCGTTAAATTTTATTATCATAGTATATCATAATTTCCGTTTTGCAACAAGAAAAGAAAAGCGCATTGCACATTTGCAATCTGCAACAAGGAAGCCGATAAAAAATCGACGTTTTTTGTCGCATACAGGGAAATAACGCTGTAACATGGGCACGTTCCCACTACGGCCATTTTTCAGCGAACGTTCCGGAAAGTTGGCATGACGCTTGCAGGCATTATATATAGTCCTCCCGCAAAGGTATATCGATCCTGTCAAATCAAAAAAGAAGGAGAAATTACATTATGGGAAAGCAAGTGCTCGTAGACCTGTCCCACCCCTTTGGCCGCGGTAACCCGCTGTGGCCGTCCAACGGCGATTTCCACATCGACCGGGTGCAGCATATGCCTATGCATTATCGGCTGCTCCAGACCTTTAACGACTTCCACATGCACAACTCGACCCATGCCGACTCCCCCTCCCACGTGATCCCGGAATCCCCGTACACCCATGAGCTCCCGCTGGAGAATTATTACGGGGAAGCGGTCTGTCTGGACATCCCCAAAAAGCACTGGGAGCTGATCACCGTAGCGGATATCGAGAATGCGGCGGCCAGAGTGGAGGGCGGCATCAAAGAAGGCGACTGGGTGCTGATCTGTACCGGCATGAATCAGCGCTGGGGCGAAAATGACGACTATTTTGCGTACAGTCCCGGCCTTTCTATTGAAGGCGCACACTGGTTCGTCGACCACAGGGTGAAGGGCGTCGGCTTTGACCTGCAGGCGCTGGATCACATCCTGTATACGTATGCGGCCGAACACGGCCCCGGCCCCTATGTCCCCCGGATCGTTGAGCAGTACGTCAAGGAGTTTGGCCACTCGCCCCTGGAAGATTTCCCGGAATGGGAGCCGGTGCATGAGATCCTGCTGGGCAACAACGTCATGGGCATCGAAAACCTGGGCGGCGATATCGAAAAGGTCAAGGGCCAGAGATTTATGTTCTGCGCATTCCCCCTGCGGTGGTATATGGGCGACGGCACGATCGTGCGCGCCGTCGCGTTTATTGATGAGGACAAGCTCAACAAGGACGTCCCCGACCGCGTCTACAAGTACGGCGTGTATTGA
>NZ_JALFGV010000051.1:0-8130 GCF_022777125.1 Lawsonibacter sp. | reverse complement strand
GTGCCGGTGGTTTTCGCTTACAAATAGGGCGGCATAGCGTTCGAACGCTGTGCCGCCCTGGAAGGAGCGGGGTGAACACGCCCGCTATTCCCCATTCCGCGCCCGGAAATCCTCCATAAATTGCGCATCCTTGAGTTCCAGGCCGCGCTCTCCGGCCAGGCCCTCGATGTGGTGGGTAAACTCATGGGCCAAGGTGGCGTAGAGCTCCTCCTCCCAGTCTTCCTCCGTCCAGCCCTCCCGGCGGGCCAGGGCGGCGAAGGAGCCGTAATAGAGGTTGATATACCGCCCCATCTGATCGCTGCAGTACTCGCCCAGAACATACAGCTCCCCCGGAGGGGCCTCCGGATCCTCCTTGCACTCGGGCAGCAGCGAAATGCCCCCGTTCAGATCCTGGTAGAATTCCGGCGGGAAAGCCTCCGCCAGTTCATCCAGGATCTCGCCGACCAGATCAAAACTCAAAAGCATAGGGCCCCCTCCTCAAGCGTCCGCTGCGCGTCTGCGCTGCCCGGCCGTGCGCTCCCGGCTCATACCGCCCGGCCGTCCGACGAGGCCGCGCCGGAGACCTCCGGCCCGCCCGCCGGCGGTTTCATCGTCAGGGAGATGCGCTTCTTCTTCTCGTCTGCCTCCAGCACCCAGACCGTTACGATATCGCCCACGCAAAGAAGCTCGGAGGGGTGGCGCACCCGCCGTCCGGACAGCTGGCTGATGTGGACCAGCCCGTCCTGATGGACGCCGATGTCCACGAACACGCCGAAGTCGATGACATTGCGCACGGTGCCGGTGAGCTCCATGCCGGGCTTCAGGTCCTTCAGTTCCAGTACGTCGGTGCGCAGGATGGGCTTGGGGAGCTCGTCCCGGGGGTCCCGGCCGGGCTTGAGCAGCTCGCCCACGATGTCCCGCAGGGTGGGCAGCCCCACGCCGCACTCCGCGGCGGCGGCGGCTTCTCCATATTCCTTCAGCCGCTCCCGCAGCTGGAGCAGACGGCCCGCCTGCACGTCGGCCAGGGTATAGCCGCACAGTGCCAGCAGCTTTTGGGCGGCGTCGCAGCTCTCCGGATGGACGCCGGTATGGTCCAGAACGGACTTGGACTCCGGTACCCGCAGAAAACCCGCGCACTGCTCGAACGCCTTGGGGCCCAGCTTGGGTACCTTCAGGACCTGCTTCCGGGTGGTGAAGCTCCCGTTTTCTTCCCGGTACCTGACAATGTTTTTGGCCGTGGCGGCATTCAGACCGGCCACCCGGGTCAGCAGGGGGGCGGAGGCAGTGTTGAGATCCACGCCCACGGCGTTGACGCAGTCCTCCACCACGCCGGAGAGGGCCTCATCCAGCCTGGCCTGGGGCATGTCGTGCTGATACTGCCCCACACCGATGGACTTGGGGTCGATCTTCACCAGTTCCGCCAGCGGGTCCTGAAGACGGCGGGCGATGGAGACGGCGCTTCTCAGATTTACGTCGTATTCCGGAAACTCCTCTGCGGCCAGCTTGGAGGCGGAATACACACTGGCGCCCGCCTCATTGACGATCATGTAGCTGACCCCGCCGCCCACCTGGCGGATCAGCTCTACCGTCATCTGCTCGGTCTCCCGGCTGGCGGTGCCGTTGCCGATGGCGATATGCTCCACGCCGTGTTTGCGGATCAGGCGGGAGAGCACGTCGATGGCCTCCTGCTTTTTCCGCTCGTTAAAGGTGGGGTAGACGACCGCCGTGTCCAGTACCTTACCGGTCTTGTCCACCACCGCCACCTTGCAGCCGTTGCGGTAGCCGGGATCCAGCCCCATGGTCACCCGGCCGCGGACGGGGGGCTGCATGAGCAGGGGCTTCAGGTTCAGGGCAAAGTTGCGGATGGCGCCCTCGTTGGCCGCGTCGGTGAGCCTGCCGCGCACCTCCCGCTCCACACTGGGGGCGATGAGCCGGTCGTAGGCGTCCTCCGCGGCGGCGCGGACAAACGCCATGGAGGGCGCGCCGGGTACCAGCACGGCCCGGCGCACGGCGATGAGGGCGGCCTCCCGGTCCATATCCACCGAGACCTTCAGGACCGCCTCCCGTTCGCCCCGGTTGACGGCCAGCACCTGATGGCCCAGGACGCGCTCCACGGGCGCCTTGAAGTCGTAGTACAGCCGGTAGACCGTGTCCTCCGGATCCGGCTCCGCGGCGGAGGAGACCAGACAAGCCTTGCGTTGCCAGAGCTCCCGCAGCGTCTTGCGCAGGCCCGCGTCGTCGGAGATGCGCTCGGCAATGATATCGCCGGCCCCCTGGAGCGCCTCCTCCACGGTGGTTACGCCTTTTTCGGCATCCAGGAAGCCTGCGGCGGCTTGTTCCGGCGGGGGGCAGTCCCGCGCCTGGGCGAACAGCAGCTCGGCCAGCGGCTCCAGCCCCTTTTCCCTTGCGATGGCGGCCCGGGTGCGCCGCTTGGGCTTGTAGGGGCGGTACAGGTCCTCCACCTCCGCCAGGGTGGCGGCGGCGTCGATGGCGGCGGACAGCTCCGCGGTCAGCCTGCCCTGCCCCTCGATGGCGTTTTTGACCTCGCTGCGCCGTGCGTCCAGATTGCGCAGATAATGCAGCCGGTCGGCCAGGGCGCGCAGGGCGGTGTCGTCCATGGCGCCGTGAAGTTCCTTGCGGTAGCGGGCGATAAAGGGGATGGTATTGCCCTCGTCGATGAGGGCGACGACGTTTTGCACGTGCGTCTCGCTCCGGCCCAGTTCCCGGGCCAGAATCGATACGATAGTTTCCATTGGGATGCTCCTTTTGCTTGATCGTAATCCATATTTTACGATAAACCGGCGGCGAAGTCCAGCAAATCCGTTGCACATTTGCCGGCCGGCCTGTAAAATAGAGATCGTCAACCGATGGCGAAAGGAGAAATGAGTATGCAAGCGCGTTTACAGCAGATCAACGAGGAGTGGAAGCGTCTGGAGGAGGCGCGGGAGCGCCGGGAGCGGCTGGACCGCCGGATCGACGATCTGCGCGCCCAGCGCCGGGAGCGCAAGGAGAAGGAGGAGGAGTGCGCCGGCATCCTGGCAAAGGAGCGCGCCGACGTGGAGGCGCTGGAAAAACGCGGGCTTAAATCCTTTTTGGCAGCCCTCTCCGGGGAGAAGGAGGAGCGGCTCTCCCGGGAGCGGCGGGAGGAGCTGGAGGCCGCTGTGCGCTATGACCAGGCCCGCCGGGATCTGGAGTACATCGACGATCAGCTCCGCGCCCTGCTGGGACAGCGGGAGGCGCTGGAGGACCCGGCGGGGGAGCTGGAGCGGCTGCGTAAGGAGAAGGAGGCCCTGCTGCGCAGTATGGGAGGCGCTGTGGGCGCACAGCTGTCCGGACTGGACGGGCAGCTTGCGCCCCTGCGCCGCCGGCTGCGGGAGGTGGACGAGGCCCTTTCCGCAGGTCAGCAGGCAGGCAGCGCCCTGTCCTTCGTGCGCGCGGAGCTGGCCGACGCCGAGGGCCTGGGCACCTGGGATATGCTGGGCGGAGGATTGTTTGTGACCATGGCCAAGCATGAGCATATCGACGAGGCCCGCGCCGGGATCGACCAGGCGCAGCAGGCGCTGTGCCGGTTCCGCGCGGAGCTGGCCGACGTGCGCGTGGAAGATGTGCCCCAGATACAGATCGGGGAATTCGCCACCTTCGCCGACTATTTCTTCGACGGCCTGTTTGCCGACTGGGCGGTGCAGTCCGGCATCCACGACGCCCAGGCCAACGTGGAAGACGCCGCAGACCGGGTGGAGCAGGCGCTGGACGGCCTGCGGCAGCTGCGCGGCGATCTGGAGCGGCAGGTACAGGAGCTGGAACGCCGGCGGGAAGAACTGGTGGAGCAGGCATAAGCCGCCGGGAAAGGACCGCGCCCCCGGGGACCGCAAAGCGGTCCCCGGGGGCGCGGCGCGTTTACAGGCTGTCGCTGTCCACCAGGATATTATCGGTGCCGTGTTCCTCAAATTCCGCGATATAGGCGTCGATACGGCGGTTGAGCTCGTCGTAATTGCTCTCGTCGATGGGGGCGTCGTCCATATCCCGGCGGGCCAGGTCCTCCGCCAGGATGTCGAAGAACACATTGTTTTCATATTCCATGATGGCCTCATGGATGCCGCCCTCGGCAAAGGCGCGGGAGGGGATCACCTCGCCGTTACAGACCTCGGCCAGCGCACCCATGCCCTCCGCGCGGGCTTTGGAAAAGAGCAGGCTTTCCACTTTGTCGTAATCCTGAAAGCGGTCCTCACCGCGGGTGGAGTTTAAGATCCAGTTGCCGATATAGACCATATCCAGCAGGCGGCGGAATTGCTTGGTCGTCAGTTCCAGCTTCATGATGCACGTAACCTCCTCGCTGCAATGACGGTATGGGGTTGCCCTGGGGAAACGCTGATTCCATGCGCCTGCGGCGCTTTGCGGAAAGCAGGCGCCATCCGTTTGACGCGCTTTTTTGGAATGCATCCGGTTTTCCTGAAAAACCATGCCTGATCCTGGCGCAACATTTCGCGCAAAGCGCGCTTGCGGATGGAAGCGGGCCATCCCTAATTTATATTATAATCACGCTGGGGGAAATGTCAAACAGGAGCGGCTGGGAAACTGTGAAAATGCCCCTTGTCTTCCGGCGCGTTTTCGCATATGATAGTGTCTGCTTATGATACATAGAATGGGAGGGAGCGCCTTGGACGAACGGCCAATCGGCGTTTTTGATTCCGGGCTGGGGGGGCTCACCACCGTGCGGGAGCTGTGCCGCCTGCTGCCGGAGGAAGATATCGTGTACTTCGGGGATACCGGGCGGGTGCCCTACGGCAGCCGGTCCCGGGAGACCATTATCAAATATGCCCGGCAGGACGTGGCCTTTCTGCGCACGTTTGATCTGAAAGCCGTCGTCATTGCCTGCGGCACCGTATCCACCACCGCCCTGGACGTGCTCGCGGCGGAAAATGAGCTGCCGGTGCTGGGGGTGGTGGCTCCGGCCGCCCAGGCGGCGGCCCGGGCCACACGAAATGGAAGGATCGGACTCATCGGCACCCAGGCGTCCATCCGCAGCGGGGCCTATGAGCGCTGCATCGAACAGGCCCGGCCGGGCACGCAGGTGCTGCCGCAGCCCTGCCCTTTGTTTGTGCCGCTGGTGGAGAACGGCCGCTTCGCCCCTGGGGACGTCGTCATCGAAACGGTGGCCGCGGAGTACTTGGCGCCCCTGAAGCAGGCGGGCGTGGATACGCTGGTTTTGGGGTGCACCCATTACCCGCTTCTGGAGAGCGTCATCGGCAACTATATGGGACCCGGCGTAACGCTGGTCAGCGCAGGGGCCGAGGGGGCGCGGGCCGTGGCGGAGACCCTGCGGGAGCGCTCCGCCCTGGCCGGGGGGCGCGGCAGGGGCGCCTGCCGTTACTTTGTCAGCGACCGGGTGGAGGATTTTTCCCGCCTGGCCTCCATCTTCCTGGGCTGGGATGTGGCTGATTCCGTCGGTCAGGTGGAGATCGGCCGCTATTGAGGAGACGGCCCCCAAAGCCGCTTTGCCGCTTTTTTGACCAGCCGATTGAGGGGCGTCTCTTTACATTTTCAAAGGATTTGTGTATAATAATTTGCAATTTGCAATCCAGAGGATTTGAGGTACTCCGGCGTATGGAAAACAACGTGATTATTTCCATTAAGGGCAAGCAATCCTATGAGGATATGGAGGACGAGACCATCGAGCTGGTCACCGAGGGGCGGCTGGATCCGGATGGAACGGAGGGCTATACCCTGAGCTATCAGGAGAGCGAACTCACCGGGCTGGAGGGTACCCTGACCACCTTCCAGATCGAGCCCGAGCGGATCACCCTGCTGCGCATCGGGGAGGTCAACTCTCAGATGGTCTTTGAGCAGGGACGGCGTCACCTGTCCCTGTACGACACGCCCTACGGGTCCCTGTCCGTGGGGGTGAGCACCCGGAAGATGCATGCGGAGCTCGGCCTGTCCGGCGGCAGCATCGAGATCGATTACGCCATCGAGATCGACCACGCGGTGGCGGGGCAGAACTTATTCCAGATCAACGTAAGGGAGAAACGGCCGATTTTGCAGCAGTGATTTTTGCGTGGGCGGTCTCGAACCAACGGTTTTGCAGGGCAAAACCGTTGCTGCCGCGGCCATTCAGTTGCCGCGTGCAGCGCAAGCGCCGGGGCCGGTTTCCCGATACGGGCCGTATTATAAAAGAAAAGGTGAAGACGATGTCAAACATGATCCAGGCGGCGCGGGAACAGGTGCATGCCCTGACCCAGAGCGCCTACGAAAAAGCGGCGGCGGCGGGCGTCCTGCCCGCAGGCGCGCAGGTGAAGGCTACCATCGAGATCCCCAAGGACGTGAAAAACGGGGATTACGCCTCCTCCTTTGCCATGGCGGGGGCCAAGGCGCTGCACAGGGCGCCCCGGCAGATCGCCCAGGCCATCGTGGAGCATCTGGATCTGGCCGGCAGTTATTTTGACAAGGTGGAGATCGCGGGACCGGGCTTCCTGAACTTTACCCTGGGCAGCAAGTGGTATGCGGACGTGCTCTGCGACATTCAGGCGGAGGGAAAGCGGTACGGCGCCATCGACGAGGGGAAGGGCGAAACGGTCATGGTGGAGTTCGTCTCCGCCAACCCCACGGGCCCCATGCACATCGGCAACGCCCGGGGCGGCGTGCTGGGCGACGCGCTGGCCAGTGTGCTGGAGCGGGCGGGCTACGACGTGTGGCGGGAGTTTTACGTGAACGACGCGGGCAACCAGATCCACAAGTTCGCCCTGTCCATCGACGCACGCTATCTGCAGCGGATCCAGGGGGAGGAGAACGTGCCCTTCCCGGAGGACGGCTACCGCGGCGAGGATATCAAGGAGCTGGCCCAGGCCTTTTATGACGCCCACGGTGCGGACTGGAAGGACAAGAGCGAGGAGGAGCGCCAGGCGGCCATGGCCGAATACGGCCTGTCTGTCAACATCCCCCGCATGCAGGAGGATCTGCGCCGCTATCACATCGAGTACGACGAGTGGTTCCTGGAGTCCAGCCTCCACAACAGCGGCTATGTGGAGGAGACGGTGGGCCTGCTGCGGGACAAGGGCTGGACCTACGAGAAGGACGGGGCCCTCTGGCTGGACACCAGCGGCCTGCTCAGGCAGAAGTACCTGGCCGAGGGGAAGAGCCGGGAGCAGGTGGACAAGCTGGACCTGAAGGACGACGTGCTGCGCCGGGCCAACGGCTTCTATACCTATTTCGCCGCCGACATCGCCTATCACCGCAATAAGCTGGAGCAGCGCGGCTTCTCCAAGGCCATCAACATCTGGGGCGCGGATCACCACGGCCATGTTGCCCGCCTGCAGGCCGCGCTGGACGGCCTGGGACTGGACGGTTCGCACCGGCTGGTGGTGGTGCTGATGCAGCTGGTCAATCTGCTCCAGGACGGCCAGCCTGTCCGCATGTCCAAGCGCTCCGGCAAGGCCATCGCCCTGCGGGACCTGTTGGACGAGGTCAGCGTGGATGCCGCCCGGTTTTTCTTCAGCTCCCGCTCCTCCTCCAGCGCCCTGGACTTTGACCTGGACCTGGCGGTGCGGGAAGACAGCGAGAACCCGGTGTACTACGTACAGTACGCCCACGCCCGTATCTGCTCCCTGATCGCCCGGCTGGAGGAGGAGGGCGCGGCGGTGCCCGACGCGGCCGATGTGGACCCGGCAGTCTTTGCCACAGCGGAGGAGCGCGCGCTCATCAAGACCCTCTCCCAGCTGCCGGAGACCATCCGGCTCGCCGCACGGGACTATGATCCCGTGCATGTCAACCGCTATCTCATTACGCTGGCGGGGGAGTTCCACCGCTTCTACAATGCCTGCTATATCAAAGGAGAGGCCCCCGCGGTGCTCCGCGCCCGGCTGAAGCTGGCGGATACCGTGCGCAGCGTCATTGCCAACTGCCTGGAGCTGCTTGGCGTGGCCGCGCCGGAGAAGATGTAGGAAAACGGAGCGGGAGGCTGCGCGCACCGGCCTCCTGCAGCTGACTCAGGCCTGCCTGGGGCGGACAGTTTGTGAAACGATGGAGGAACGCGATCATTATGGACACCATCCCCTTATCCCTGCCGGTCCTGATGGACGGCGCCACGGGTACCGAGCTTTACCGGCGCGGCATGCCCAACGGCGTCTGTACGGAGCAGTGGGTGCTGGAGCACCC
>NZ_JALFGV010000024.1:0-5811 GCF_022777125.1 Lawsonibacter sp. | reverse complement strand
TTCTTTTACAATCACCAGCGCATTCAATCAAAAACAAAACTGACGCCTCTGGAATTGCGCCGCCAGTTTGCTGCTTGAAAATCTCATAGTCCTATATTAGGGGCGTTTTTGTGCTGTCCGCACAATCGGGGGCGGTTCAGTTGAGACCCGGCGCGTCAGCTTGTCGAAAAAGGTTGGACTTTTTAGGCCGGAGGAAGCGCCGCGCCTGCGGACACCCGCGCCTCCGCGATGTTCAGGGCGTGATCCCCGATCCGCTCAAAGTCGGTCAGCAGCTCAGAAAAGATGATGCACGCCTCGTCGGAGCAGGCTCCGGAACGCATCCGGTCCAGCTGGTTCTGCCGGTAGGCGCCCGTCATATCGTCGATCCGCTGCTCCAGCGCGGCCACGTTTTTCAGCAGTTCCATGGGTTCCGCCGTTTCACGGGCCAGCTCGTCCAGCACCGCCAGGCATACGCTCTCCATCTCCTGGAGCTCCCGGCGGGCCGCGTCGGAGAAGTGGATATGCTTTTCCTTGAGCATACCGGAATACTCGCAGATATTCATGGCGTGATCGCCCACCCGCTCAATATTTCCGGTGATCTTGAAATAGGCGCTTACCGCCGCCGAATCCCGCTCGTTGGTCTCGTGAACGATGACCTTGGAGATGAACTGAGAGATCTCCTTATTCAGATAGTCGATGTATTCCTCGGTGGCCTCCGCCCCCTCCAGCAGCTTGGGATCGCGCTCCAGCACCGCCTGGAAGCCCACCGCGGTGTTCTGCCGCGCCATCCCCAGCATCCGCTCCAGCTCCTGCCGGAGCTGATTGAGGTACATGGCGGAAAAGCCGATGGGGTGTTCCTGCTTCGTGTGGATGGGGCCCGAGATCAGATACGCCAGGTGCATTCCCTCCTCCCCGCTCTCCTTCCGGTCGGGCAGGATGCGCATGGCCAGCTGCACCAGCTTCCCGCCCAGCGGGAGCAGCAGGAGCGTGGTGACAATGTTAAACAGCGTATGCATATTGGCGATCTGGGCCGCCGGGTTCTCCGGCGTCAGGGACTGAACGCCGCCCACAAGAGAGAGCCCCAAAAGCGGCGTTACCAGGCACAGCGTTGTAAACACGACGGTACCGATGATATTGAACAGCAGATGGATAATCGTGGCCCGCTTGGCATTGCGGCTGGTGCCGATGGAAGCCAGCACCGCGGTGATACAGGTGCCGATGTTCTGACCGAACAGGACGAATACCGCGCTGTCCAGGCCGATCACGCCGCTGAGCGCCAGGGCCTGCAGGATCCCCACCGAGGCGGAGGAGGACTGGATGATCGCGGTGAAGCCCGCGCCCACCAGAATACCGACCAGAGGATTGGAGAACGTGCTCACCAGTTCTACAAAGGCAGGCCAGTCCCGCAGCGGCTCCATGGCCGTGCTCATCATGTCCATGCCGATGAAAAGCACGCCCAGGCCGGCCAGGATGCTGCCGTAGTGGCGGACCTGGGGCTTTTTCACGAAGACCACCATCGCTACGCCCACAAACGCAAACAGCGGCGCCAAAACGCCCACATCCAGCGCGATGAGCTGCCCGGTGATGGTGGTGCCGATGTTGGCCCCCATGATGATCCATACGGCCTGACGCAGGGTCATCATACCGGAGTTGACAAAGCCCACTACCATGACGGTGGTGGCGGAGGAGGATTGGATGACCGCCGTGATGACGGCGCCCACCAGAACGCCCAGAAACCGGTTGGCCGTCAGCCGCTCCAGGATGCTCTTCATCCGGTCGCCGGCAGCGGCCTCCAGGCCGGCGCTCATCATCTGCATGCCGTATAGGAACAGCGCAAGACCGCCCAGCAGTCCCAGCACGATGGTATAATTCACGTTCCATCCCTCATTCTTTACACAATGATCACAAATCCAAAAGCAGTATAGCGAATGTAAAGTTCTGCGTCAATCGGATTTACAAGAACTTTACAATTCGTTTTCTCCGCCTTTCGTCCCGGTTTGCTCCTTGCGTCTCCGGCCGGCGGCGCGCAAGCCCGGCCCGCCGCCGGCGTTTTGCCCCGGTTCCAACAAGCCTTAATCCAATTTTAATGCAGAAATACCTTGGATCGGTTGCCTTCCCTTCCGAAATCGGCTATACTATGGTTTAAGACCAAACGGCTTCCAACGGGTCAAACGGATTCTTCGGAAGTCCATGGCGTCTTGCGCTGTGCAAGGCTGCTTTCAGCGGCTTTGGTTTGGAGTGCATCGTCAATGGAACGCGCGCCGCACCGGGGCGGCAACCGTCCGCCCCTTGAAACGGATCCATTTTTCCGCTTCCTTGACGCTGCCCGTCATTGGATGGATCCGCATCCGCACCAACGGCAAAAGGAGAATGTATTTATGGATCAACAGCCTGCCAAGAAGCGCCGGGGTCCCAAAAGCAAGTTCGGCAAGATCCTGGTCAACCTGATCGTCACCGCTGTGGTCGGGTTCCTCTATTTTTACGTAGCCCTGCCCGCCATCAATCTCCAGTCCAGCGACTTTTACCTGTTCATCGGCATCCTCTGCGTGGTCTACGTGGTCTGCGCCCTGGTCACCTCCGGGTTCAACCTGGGCGGCGGCGGTCCCAAAGAGTATTTCAAGTTCATCAAGTCCCAGTGCCTGCCGATCGGCATCCTGTTTCTGGCGCTGATCCTGGTGGCCATCGTAGGCTCCGTCATCTCCCTCCCCATCTTCCGTGCGGGCGCCTACCGGGATCTGCTGGACGTGCAGGACGGCGATTTCTCCGCCGATGTGGCTCAGATCTCTTTTAACGAGATTCCCACGCTGGACCGCACCTCCGCGGAGTTTCTGGGGGACCGCCAGATGGGTACGCTCAGCGATATGGTCAGTCAGTTCGAGTATTCCAACGACTCGACCCAGATCAACTACCAGGGCCGTCCCGTGCGGGTGGCTCCCATCGACTACGCGGACATCATCAAGTGGTTCACCAACCGCTCCGAAGGCCTGCCCGCCTATGTGGTGGTGGATATGGTCACCCAGGAGGCCACGGTAGTCCGCCTGTCGGAAGGAATGAAGTATTCCTTCTCCGAGCCGCTTAACCGCAACATCTCCCGGCACCTGCGCTTCCAGTACCCCACCTTCCTGTTTGCCACGCCTCAGTTCGAGATCGACGAAGACGGCCAGCCGTGGTGGATCGCTCCCCGGGTGGTAAAGACCATCGGCCTGTTCGGCGGTACCGACATCCACGGCGCGGTACTGGTCAACGCCATCACCGGAGAGAGCACCTATTATGAGCAGGTCCCCACCTGGGTAGACAATCTGTACACCCCCAGCCTCATTATGGAGCAGTACGATTACCACGGCACCCTCATCAACGGCTTTATCAATTCCATCTTCGGCCAGCGGGACGTGACGGTGACCACCGAGGGCTACAACTATATCGCGCTGAATGACGATGTATATATGTATACCGGCGTCACCTCCGCCAATGCCGACCAGTCCAACCTGGGCTTCCTGCTGTCCAACCAGCGCACCAAGCAGACCAAATTCTACTCCGCGCCCGGCGCCACGGAGGATGCCGCCAAGCTCTCCGCCATGGGCGTGGTGCAGGATCTGGGCTATACCGCCACCTTCCCCCTGCTGCTCAACATCGCGGATCAGCCCACCTACTTCATTCCGCTGAAGGACGCCACCAACTTGGTAAAGAGCTACGCCATGGTCAACGTAGCCCAGTATCAGGTGGTGGCTGTGGGCTCCACCGTCGCCGCCTGTGAGCAGAGCTATATCGCCCTGCTCTCCGAAAAGGGCATCACTACCACCGAGGAGCTGCCCCGCACCGAGGTCTCCGGCCGGATCACCGACATCCGCAGCGCCGTGATGGACGGAAACTCCTACTACTTTATCCAGCTGCGCGGCGACGCGGTATATTATTCCCTCTCCGCCGCCGCCAATCCGATCGCCGTGATCCTGAATGTGGGCGACACCGTGACCATCAGTCACGCACCGGCGCTGGAGGGCGAGTCCTCCTCCATCCTGACCGGCGAAACTGTGACTCTGGATCGCGCGGCCCCCTGACTTCTATCTGCAGGAAAGCCCCCTGGCCCCGGCGCAGCTGCGCCGGGGCCAGGGGGCTTTCCCAATGTGTACGGAGTCTCCGGCCGCGTTAAGGCGCCGCCGCGCCTTGCGCCTGCCCTGACCCCTTGGGGATTTGATGCTTTTGACGATTTATCCAATCCATTCGTAACGCTCTTTTTTCGTTTTGTCTTGAATCCCGTCAGTTTGGTCTTATCTTTTCGCCCTTTTCTCTCTTTTGTTTTCCTTCCCAAGCATTCAGAAGATGCAGCGCTTCCGGTGCGAGCAGCAGCAGCGCACACAGATTGGGCAGGGCCATCAGGCCGTTGAAGATGTCGGCCAGCTGCCACACGGCGGCCAGCTCCCCCACGCTGCCCCCGACCACCATCAGCAGGAACACTGCCCGATAGAGCCGGCGCCAGCGGTCAGAGCCCGTCAGGTATTCCAGGCCCCGCTCCCCGTAATAACTCCATCCCAGCAGCGACGTAAATGCAAACAGCAGCAGGCACAGGGACACAAAGATGCCGCCGAAGCGGCCGAACACGGTGGAAAAGGCTGCGGCGGACAGAGGCGCGCCCACCATGACGGAGGAGACGCGTCCGCTCTGGATGGCGGCCAGGGCCGCTTTTTCATCGTAGACCCCAGTGGTCAGGATGACTAAGGCGGTGACGGAGCACACCAGCAGCGTGGCGACAAAGACCTCGAACATCCCCCACATGCCCTCCTCGGCGGGCTCCTCCACATCGGAGGCGGCGTGCGCCATGGCGGAGGAGCCCATGCCCGCCTCGTTGGTAAACACGCCCCGGGCGATCCCATAGCGCATGGCGGCGGCCACACCGTAGCCCAGCCCGCCGCCCGCCGCGGCGCGGGGTGCAACGGCCCCTGAGACGATGCGCGAGAGCGCGTCCGGGATGGCGGAGGCATGCACAAACAGCACCACGGCCCCGCCGCCCAAAAACAAAAGTGCCATACAGGGCACCAGCTTCTCGCTGAAACGCCCGATGCGCCCGATCCCACCCAGGATGACCGCCCCGGTCAGCAGCGCGGTGATCGCCCCAACCGCCAGCCGGTCCCAGCCGAACGAGGCCTCCAGCGCGGTGGCGATGGAATTGGCCTGCACCATGTTTCCGCCCCCCAGAGAGGCCGCCACACAGCAGACGGAGAACAGCGCCGCCAGAAAGCGGCTGCCCACGCCCCGCTCCATGTAGCACATGGGGCCTCCCTGCCATCCGCCGTCCCGGGCGCGTTCCCGGTAGCGCACCGCCAGCGTCTTCTCCGCACAGCTGGTCATCATGCCCAGAAGGGCGGAGACCCACATCCAGAACACCGCCCCAGGCCCGCCGTAAAAAATGGCGGTGGCCACCCCGGCGATACTCCCGGTCCCGATGGTGGAGGCCAGCGCAGTGGACAGGGCCTGGAACTGAGTCAGCCCGCCTCCCTGCCGCTTCCGCCGGGGCCGGAGGAGGGAACCCAGCGTGGTCCTGAGCCATAACCCGCACTCGAACACCTGAAAAAAGCCGGTACGCAGGGAATAAAACAGCCCCACCAGCAAAAACAGCCCCAGCAGCCACGGGTTCCAAATAAAATCGCCCAGCCGCTCCAGAAAGGTCATCGCCTCACCACCTCAAGCTACTGGTATGCGGACAAGGGACGGAATATGTAATGCCGCAGCCAAACGCAGCGCCCCGGCCTACCAAACGGCCGGGGCGCGGAAGCTGGTCAGGTCTGCCGCTGTGCCGCGGCCGCCGCGCGCCAGACGCTGCGGCGGATGCAGAACAGG
>NZ_JALFGV010000023.1:0-4727 GCF_022777125.1 Lawsonibacter sp. | reverse complement strand
AGGCCGGGAGGTCTGCGGCCTGTTCTCGGCCTATGGGGACCGGGAGTTTCAGGGCGAGGTGCTGTACCGCACAAAGCTCCGTGGAGAGGACGGCATTTCCTTTTATTTTGATGATGGCTACACCTACTTCCCCTGGCCCAGCCTTGCCAATCTGCTGGACGCCCTGATCGAAGCGGGCGCTTAC
The DNA here is from genome assembly GCF_022777125.1 of Lawsonibacter sp. Classification (NCBI taxonomy): domain Bacteria; kingdom Bacillati; phylum Bacillota; class Clostridia; order Eubacteriales; family Oscillospiraceae; genus Lawsonibacter; species Lawsonibacter sp. Next base: position 4,543 of record NZ_JALFGV010000023.1, on the reverse strand, counting down.
CCAGATATAACTGCGGAGAAAGAACCTGACCCTATTGGGGACTACAATATCCCGGCTGAAGTAGAAGAAATGGGCGGCGCCCCGCAAAGGGAGATCGGGCAAGCCGACTATGACTATGTTTTGGGTGCTGTGGCTTATGAAGCAGGTGAAACGGCGGAAGAACCCGTCCGCCCGCAAGCGGTATTTACAGAAATCAAGGGAATCCCAAAGGCGGATGAAATAGAGGCCTTTGTCCCAAAGCCGGTTGCTGGCGGGCAACAGGTCATTGTGGCAGGAGGTCAAACCAATCTGATTCCACCAGCGGAAGAATCTCCATCCCCACATAAATCCAGAGGGAATACCACCGCCCACAAAAACTTCCAGCGTTTTCAAAAACTGTTCCCGGAGATCGTGTCCGGCCAGTATGAATCTCTGCGTTTGGAGGCTGGGGACGCCTATGATCCCCTGGTGATCCACCACAAATACGGCGATCACTACTGCATGGAACATTACTATATGCAGAATGGCGACCGAATGTATGACCCCTATATGGACTTCCTGATCGACCGGGAGACTGGAACTCTGCGGGCGTTCAGCTATGAAAACAGCGGCATCGGCGTGTATCAGGAGGCGGACCCCGCAGACCCAGCGCAGGAAAAGAAAATTGCCGGGTTCGGCCAGTTCTTCGCCACCTGGCTGAACAACATCGCCAGTCAGGACTATGAGCCTGTACGCGCTACTATGCTGGTCAATGATGAGGAAGTGGATGTGGAGCTGCGGCCAGCCCCCGAAGCAGCTCCGGCCGCAGCGGATGAGGAACCGGAGCAGCTTTCCCTGCTGGCCTCGCCGTCTGAAAGAAGCCCGGAAGATCTGCTGATTGAGCGCGCTATGCTGCGTGGGCCTCTGGTTACACAGAAAAAAGATCGTATCTACGAATTTGCCCGGACCCATCCCACAGGCTCGGCTTTTGCCTCTTTCCTGAAAGAGATGTACGGCTACGAGGGGTTTCCTGATGAAGCGGCGGGGCTTGACTATGTGTATTCCGGTACGGACAGCATTGAGCTGCACTGGACCGATGAACATGGGGAAAAGAGGGAAACCAAGCTGTCCTGGCCGCAGGCTGCCGGTATTGTTCAACGCCTGGTGGATGAGGGGCGCTATCTGGAGGCCCCTGCCGTCAGCGAGCCGGAGCAGAAGGATGAGACGCAGCCGTTCAGCGCCGAATACCGTCTGTTAGACCGTCTGTGTGCTGACTGCGAGTATTTTCTGGGTGAAGGGCAGCGGGCGGAAAAGCACCTGTGGGCAGGCAGTGTGGAGGCGCAGATCGCCAAAATGCGGGAGCTGTACGCTCAACTGCCGGAAAAACCGGATTGGCTCTCCCCGGAAACCATCGACGCTTACGCCCGCCGCATGGCAGCCCCGGAGCAGCCAGAGGAAACCCGGATACTTGATGAATCGCTGGGCGCCCACAGCGGTCAGATTGATATGCTCATGCAGGCCGTCCGTGGGGAACTGACAGTGGGCACCCTGCGGTACAGCATTTTCGAGGAACGGCCCCATATCAGCATGATCGAGGTGCTGGAGGATTACCGCCGTCAGGGGATCGCCACTCAAATGCTCCGTTATCTGCAAGGACAGTATCCCGATGAAGAAATCGAGTGGGGCTATCTGACGGAGGACGGTTCCGCCCTCTACCGGGCGGTGGTGGACGAACAGCCCAACCCGGAATATCAAAAGGTCAAGACCGATTTGGAGGACATTACCCGCCTGTACGACGGCTATGTGCAGCGGATGGACAACGGCGCCATCCTCTCCCCAGCGGAAGCCGCTGATATGGATGATCTGGAGGACATTCAATACCGGCTGGAAAAGGAACTGGACGAGCTTCGGCCTGTGCGGGCTTTGGTCCGCATGGAGAGTGCGCCGTCCACTCAACCAGAGGAAAGGCCGGTCACTGAACCGCCCGCCAATCCCCGGTCGGAGCCGCCCGTTTCCCGCAACTTCCGCTTCTCCGCAGATTATGACCTCTATCCCGGAGGCGCCAAGACCAAATATAAAAACAACATCCTGGCGATCAAGACCTTGAAGCAGATCGAGGCGGAAAAGAGGACCGCCACCCCGGAGGAACAAATCACTCTTGCCCGTTATGTGGGCTGGGGCGGCCTTGCCAACGCTTTTTCCGATAAAGCGGCCGGATGGGAAAACGAATATCAGGAGTTAAAGGCCCTGTTGACCGATGAAGAATATAAGGCAGCCATGCGCTCCACCATCACCGCCTACTACACCGAGCCGGAGCTGATCCGCTATATGTACCGCGCTTTGGAGCGGTTCGGCTTTGAGGGCGGCCCCGACCGCAGGATTCTTGACCCCGGCATGGGGACCGGCAATTTCTATTCCGTGCTGCCGGAGCAGTATCAGGGGACCAAGCTGTACGGTGTGGAACTGGATTCCATCACCGGGCGTATCGCAAAGCAGCTCTATCCAGAGGCGGATATTTCCGTTATGGGCTACGAGGCAGCCAAATTCGAGGACAACAGCTTTGATGTGATCCTGGGCAACATCCCCTTCAACAGCGTCAAAATCTATGACCGCCGCTACAATGAACTGAACCCCTATATTCACGACTACTTCTTCATCAAGTCCCTGGACCTTGCCAAACCGGGCGGCATCATCGCCTTTATCACCAGCAAGGGTATCCTGGACCGAAAGGACGAGAGCCTGCGGGAATATATCGCACGACGGGCAGAGTTCATCGGCGCCATCCGTCTGCCCAATACGGCGTTCAAGGCGCTGGCGGGAACCGAAGTGACCGCGGATATTGTCTTTTTGAAAAAGAGGGCGGCCCCCATGCAGCTTGACCGGGCAAACACCCCATCGTGGATACAGACAGACATGGAACGGGGAAAATGGATTCCCTACAACCGCTACTTCATGGACCACCCGGAAATGCTCATGGGCAAGATGGAGAGCAGCCGGAATATGTACGGCAATGAGGATGGCACGGCTTGTATCGCGCCGGAGAGTTTCGATCTGTATGAACACCTCTCCGACGCGCTGGAAAGCCTGTCCGCCCATTTCAGCGCAGAGCCGGATGTGGAACCGATAGAAGAAGCGGAGGAAGAACAGCCGACCGATTATGAGGACGCCCCCGAAGGGACCCGGAATTTTACCTTTGTGGTGAAGGACGGCGAAATCTACTACTGCGAGAAGAACAGGCTGATTCCCCAGCCCTACACCGGCATGAAGGCGGCCCGCATCAAGGGCCTGTGCGAAATCCGTACCGCGCTGCTGGAGGTCATCAGCATCCAGTCCCATGAGTATGACCCTCTGGACCTCCGCAAAGCGCAGGATAAACTCAATCAGGTCTATGACCGCTTTACCGCCAAGTATGGAGCCATCAACAGCAAGGGCAATATCCTCGCCTTTTCCGATGACGATCAATTCCCCCTGTTACGCTCCATTGAGGACGAGCGAAAGGATAAGAGCGGCTGGGATAAATCAGCTATCTTCCATAAGGCGACCATCCGGCCCTTTCGGGAGGTCAACCACGCTGATACCGCCGAGGACGCCCTGCAAATCTGCCTGAACCGCAAGCTGCGGGTGGATCTCTCCTATATGTCCTTCCTGACCGGGAAAACCACGCACGAACTGGCAGAGGAGCTGGGCGGCCGCATCTATCTCAATCCGCAGAAATACTATGGGAACCCGGATGAGGGCTGGGAACTGGCGGAGGAATACCTGAGCGGCCATGTGCGGGATAAGCTGCTTTACGCAAGGCAGAGGGCGACGGAGGAGCCGGAGCTGTTCGCCCGGAATGTGGAGGCGCTGGAAGCGGTACAGCCGACACCTCTTACCCCTGCCGATATTGAGGTGAATTTGGGCGCCATCTGGGTGCCGGTTGAGTATTACCGCCAATTCATGTATGAAACCTTCCAGACCAGCGGCTATGTCAAAGTGATTGACGGCGGGGATAACCGGCGCCGCATTGATATTGAGTATTTCCCTTATACCACCACCTGGCGGATCAGCAATAAAACCTTTGAACCCAATTCCGTGACGGTGAATCAGACGCTCGGCACAAGCCGAAAAAACGCCTACGAGATACTGGAGGACTGCCTGAATATGCAGTCCACAACCGTCCGTGACCGGCAGGAATATACCAATGACAGGGGCGATAAGGCGGTCCGTTATGTCATCAATCCGAAGGAAACCATGATCGCCCGCGCCAAACAGCAGCAGATTCAGGAAGCCTTTGCCTCCTGGATATGGAGGGAACCGGAGCGCCGGGACGCCCTGCTCAAGCTGTATAACGATACCTTCAACACCGTCCGGCCCCGTGAATACGATGGGAGCCATCTGGTGATCCCCGGCATGAACTCCGAGATGAAGCTGCGGAAGCACCAGCTTGACTTTGTTGCCCGTGTCTTTTACACCGGCACAGGGCTTGCGGCCCATGAGGTGGGCGCCGGGAAAACCGCCGCGCTGATTGCGGCCGGGATGTACCTGAAGAACCTGGGCGCGATCCACAAGGCGGTGTTTGTGGTCCCCAATCCCCTTGTCGGCC
>NZ_JALFGV010000016.1:0-18046 GCF_022777125.1 Lawsonibacter sp. | reverse complement strand
GGGGGAAGGCCGCGTATAGCCTCGCCCCCGCGGCCGTGAAACATGCGTCTGCGCCCGCACGGGGCAGCCGTCGGCGGCTTTGCGGCCTTGCGGACGCCGCGTCCCCTTTACGGAGAAGGACGCGGGCGGCCCTGGGGGACCCAGGCGGACCCAGGCGTCAGCGGGGGGCTGCAGGTCCTTGAAAAGTGCCGGCATGTTTGAGCGGCGCGGCGGGCTTGTTCGCCGCGCCGCGGCAGGGCGGGGCCTTCCGCCCTGCCGATTTCCTTCTATCCAGTATCGTTGGAAAGGCGGCAAGCTATGGAAACGAAGCTGCAAACCGCCCCGCACCTGGCGGAAACGGGGCGGCGCGCAAAGCGCCTGACCGCTGTCGGGCGCTTTGCGGCCGTGGTGGCGGTCCTGGCCGGACTGCTGGCCTGGGGTTTGGTGCTGAATGTCAATACAGGCTCCGTACAAATCCCGGCCGGAGCGGTATTCCGTATGGTGTGGGATGCTCTGCGGCTGAAGGTCATGGAAGTGTTTACCGGCGGCGCTTACGCCGAGGCGCTCCAGGCGGTGCTGGACGGCTCCACCGAGAGCAAGATCATTTTCAGCATCCGGATGCCCCGGATGCTGCTGGCCGCCATTCTGGGGGGCGCGCTCTCCGTCTCCGGGTTTCTGCTCCAGACCTTCTTCCGCAACCCCATTGCCGGACCCTTCGTATTGGGGATCTCCTCGGGGGCCAAGATGGTGGTGGGGATCACCATGATCTTCCTCAGCCGGTATCTCAGCCGGATCAGCTCTACGGTCATGATCCTCTCCGCCTTTGCGGGCTCCCTGCTCATCGCGGGCATCGTGCTGATCTTCTCCCAGCGGGTACATGGCATGTCGATGCTGCTGGTCATCGGCATCATGGTGGGCTATGTCTGCGGCGCCATCACCGACTTCTGCATCACCTTTGCCAAGGAGGAGGACATCGTCAACCTGACCAGCTGGTCCATGGGCAGCTTTTCCGGGGCGAACTGGAGCAGCGTGACCACCGCGGCGTGGATCTGCCTGCTGGGACTGGGGGCGGCCTGGCTTTTGAGCAAGCCCATCGGGGCCTATGCGCTGGGAGAGGGGTACGCCCGGAGCCTGGGCATCAACATCAAGCTCTTCCGAGCGCTGCTCATCCTGCTCTCCAGCCTGCTCTCCGCCTGTGTCACCGCCTTTGCCGGTCCTATTTCCTTTGTGGGGATCGCAGTGCCCCATATCACCCGCTCCCTGCTCAAGACCTCCCGGCCCGTGCTGGTCATCCCGGTCACGTATCTGTGCGGCGCGGTGTTTTGCATTTTCTGCGACCTGATCGCCCGTACGGCGTTTTCGCCCACCGAGCTGGCCATCGGCACCGTCACCTCCGCCTTTGGCGCGCCGGTGGTCATCTGGATGATGCTGCGCCGCCGCAGGGGCCAGGAGTAGGAGGCTGCGATGGGATATTTCAAAACGGAAGATCTGGCCGTGGGCTATGACGGGCAGGTGCTCATACACGACATCAGCATCCAGATCGAAAAGGGGACGATCCTCACGCTGATCGGCCCCAACGGGGCGGGGAAGTCCACCATCCTCAAGTCCATCACCCGCCATCTGACCAAGCTGGGCGGCATGGTGTACATCGGCGGGCGGGAGGTATACGCCTGGTCGGCCCGGGAGATGGCCCGGCAGGTGGCGGTGGTGCTTACCGACCGGATCCGTCCGGAACTGATGACCTGCGGCGAAGTGGTGGCGATGGGCCGCTATCCCTACACCAACGCCCTGGGCAAACTGACCGAGACCGACAAGCGCATCGTCCGTCAGGCCCTGGAGCGGGTCCACGCCCTGGAGCTGGAGGAGCGGGACTTCGCCACCCTCAGCGACGGCCAGCGCCAGCGGATCATGCTGGCCCGGGCCATCTGCCAGCAGCCCCAGGTCATCGTCCTGGACGAGCCTACCGCCTATCTGGATATCCGCCATAAGATCGAGCTGCTGGATATTCTCCGGGAAATGGCCCGGGAGCAGCGTGTTACGGTGGTCATGTCCCTGCATGAGATCGACCTGGCCATGAAGATCTCCGACTACCTTCTGTGCGTCAAGGGGGATACCGTCGCCCGGTTCGGTCCGCCGGAGGAGCTGTTCGCGGGAGGCGAGATCGACCGGCTTTATGAGATCGAGCACGGCTCCTACAACCTGCTCTTCGGCAGCGTGGAGCTGACCCGCCCCGAAGGGGCGCCTCAGGTCTTCGTGGTGGGGGGCGGCGGCTTCGGCGTGCCCTGCTACCGTGCCCTGCAAAAGCAGCAGGTGCCCTTTGCCACCGGCGTCCTGTTTGAAAACGACGTGGATTTTCAGGTGGCCCGGGAGCTGAGCGACCACGTGTACGCCGCTCCCGCGTTCGAGCCCGCCGGCGAGGCGCTGTGCCGCGCGGCGGAGCAGGCCCTGCTGCGGGCCGGGGCGGTCATCGACGCAGGGACCCCCGTCGCCGTGTTCAACCGGATGAACGGCCGCCTGCTGGAACTGGCCCGGGAGAAAGGCCTGCGCGTGTACCGGGGCTGGAAGGGATGGCAGGGAAAGGAGAGCGGCGTATGATCGAGATTTGTCATGTGAGCAAGCGCTATCCCCAAAGCGGGACCAACGCCCTGGACGATGTGTCCCTGACCATCGAATCAGGGGCGTTTTTCGGCCTGCTGGGCCCCAACGGGGCGGGGAAGACCACCCTTATCAGCATCCTGTCCACCCTGCTGCTGCCCTCGGCGGGGGAGATCCGGATCGACGGAGAGACGCTGGGCCGCCGCCGGGGGGACATCAAACGCAAGCTGGCGCTGATCACCCAGCACAACTCCCTGCGCAGCGATATGACGCTGGATCAGATCATGGAATTGCAGGGGCGGCTCTACGGCATCCCGCAGGAGCGCATCCTGCGGCGCCGGGAAGAGCTGCTGGCCTTCTGCGCCCTGACCGGACACCGGAACAAGACGGTGCGCAGGCTGTCCGGAGGCATGAAGCGCAAGCTCATGCTCTGCCGCGCTCTGCTCACCGACCCGGAGATCCTGATCCTCGACGAGCCCACCATTGGGCTGGACCCGGCCTCCCGGCGGCAGATGTGGGACCTGCTGCGCACCCTGAACCGTCAGGGATTGACCATTCTGCTGACCACCCATTATATTGAAGAGGCCGAAAGCCTGTGCCAGCGTGTGGCGCTCATCGACCAGGGGCGGGTGGCGCGGCTGGATACGCCGGAAAACCTGATCCGCCTGCTGGGGCCGGTGGCGGTGGACGTGTTTGCGGGAGATCACACCCAAAGCGCGTTCTTTCCAGACAAGGAGGCGGCCCTTGCCTACGCCGGCGGGCGGAGCGAGCCGATCCTTCTGCGCAGGACCACGCTGGAAGACGTGTTCCTGACCCAGGTGGGGCGCGGATTGGAGGCGGTGTGATGCGGCAAAATCCGATCGTGAACGCAGTCGTCACCGTGCTGTGGGAGAAGTGGGTGGAGTTTCGCTTCGAGTGGAAGAAGATCACCGCTTCCGCCCTGGTGAGTCCCCTGCTGTATCTGATCGCGCTGGGATGGGGCCTGGGCTCGGCCAGCGCCGTCACCGAACGGCCCTACATTGATTTCCTGGTGCCGGGCATCCTCGCCCTGACCACCATGAACACCAGCTTTTCCGCTGTGGCCCAGCCGCTGAACGTCCAGCGCCTGTTTGAGCACTCCTTCGATCATATCATCATATCCCCCACTCCTATGCCGGCCTATATTTTCGGCCAGATGCTGGGGGGATCCCTGCGGGGGATGTACAGCGGCGTGCTCATCCTGCTGCTTTCGTTCCCCTTCGGGGCCTCTATGTGCCTGAGCCCGGCCTTTTTCCTGGTGATGCTGCTCAACGGAATGACCTTCGGGGCCCTGGGGGTCATGGCGGCCGTCCTGGCCAGCACCCACGCGGACATCACCCGGTTTTCCACCTTTGTCATCCTGCCGATGACCTTCCTGTGCAATACCTTCTTCCCGCTGGACCGGGTGCCCGGGGCGGTGCAGACGCTCATCCGGCTCCTGCCCCTGACCCATGCCAGCGGGTCGCTGCGTTCCATGGCTTACGGCGCCGCGCCCAGCCTGCTGAGCCTGGGGGTGCTGGCCCTGTACGCCGCCGCCTTCCTGGCCGTGGCCAATCTGGTGGTCCTACGGCGCAAGAACCTGTAGTCCGACGAAAGGAGAAACGCCATGCGAACAGCCGTTTTGGCCGTCAGCTTCGGCACCACCCATTTGGACGCCCTTCGGGCGGATATCGTCCCGGTGGAGGAGGCGCTGGCCGACGCCTTCCCCGGCTGCCCGGTCTACCGGGCCTTTACCAGCGGCGTCGTGCGCCGCCGCCTGCGGGAGCGGCAGAACATGCACGTGGACAGCGTGGAGGAGGCCCTCGCGCGGATCCGCTCCGACGGCATGGGGCGGGTGGTCGTCCAGCCCACCCTGCTCCTCCCCGGCGAAGAGTACGACGGCCTGTGCGCGGCCCTGACGGCGGCCGACGGACTGGAGGTGCGGGCGGGCCGCCCGCTTTTGTACGGAGAGGACGACCTGGACGGCGTGATCGCCGCCCTGCGGCAGGCCTATCCGGTGGGGGAGGATACGGCCTTGCTGCTGATGGGGCACGGCACCGCCCATGCGGCCAACGCCCTCTATGAGGCCATGGCCCGGCGCCTGCGGGCGCTGCCGGGGGCGGCGGTGCGCCTGTGCACGGTGGAGGGCGTCCCCACCTTTGAAGACGCGGCGGCGGAACTGGCCGCGCTGGGACGGCCCCGGGTCCTGCTGGTCCCGCTGCTGCTGGCGGCCGGGGATCACGCCAAAAACGACATGGCGGGCCCGGCGCCCGGAAGCCTCCGGGCGCGGCTGGAGGCGGCCGGCCTCCGGACCGCCTGCGTTCTGGGCGGGCTGGGCCGTCTGGACGGCATCCGGGCGCTGTATGTGCGCCGGGCCCTCCAGGCCGCCGGAGGCCTGGATTGAGCGCGAAACAGATCCATTCAAACGAAACGGAGGGGGACGGGCGGATGCAGCAGAACCTGCCGCGCCTGCTGCTGGCGGGCACCAACAGCGGCTGCGGAAAGACCACCCTGGCCTGCGCGGTGCTTCAGGCGCTGGTGGACCGGGGGATCGATACGGGCAGCTTCAAATGCGGGCCGGACTACATCGACCCCATGTTTCACAGCCGCGTCATCGGCGCGCCCAGCGCCAATCTGGACCCCTTCTTCTTTACGGAAAATACCCTGCGCTTCCTGCTGGCCCGGCATGCCGCCGGCAGGGCGGTCAGCGTCATCGAGGGGGTCATGGGGTACTACGACGGCCTGGGGCTTACCACCACCCGGGCCAGCACCTACGAGGTGGCCCGGTGGACCCAAACGCCCGTGGTGCTGGTGGTAGGCGCCAAGGGGACGGCGCTTTCGGCGCTGGCGGTGCTCCAGGGCTTTTTGGACTTCTGCCCCGACCATCCGGTCCAGGGCGTCCTTCTCAACCAGTGCTCCGAAGGGGCCTATCCGGCGCTGGCGGCGGCCATCCGGGAGCGGTTCGGAGGGCGGGTGCGCCCCCTGGGGTTTTTGCCCGTGCTGCCGGAGTGTGCCCTCTCCAGCCGCCATCTGGGGCTGGTCACCGCCGCAGAGGTCTCCGATCTGCGGGAGAAGCTGGCGCGGCTGGCCCGTCAGGCGGAGCGAAGCATCGACCTGGACGGGCTGCTGGAGCTGGCGCGCAGCGCGCCGCCGCTGGAGTACGAGCCGGTGCGCCTGCCCCGCTTTGACCGGCCGGTGCGCATCGCCGTGGCCCGGGACCGGGCCTTCTGCTTTTACTATGAGGACAGCCTGGCCGCCCTGACGGAGCTGGGGGCGGAGCTGGTCCCCTTCAGCCCGCTGGCCGACCCGGCGCTGCCGGAGGAGATCCACGGGCTCTATCTGGGGGGCGGCTATCCGGAGCTGTACGCCCCTGCCCTGAGTGAAAACGCGTCCCTGCGCGCCGCGATCCGCGCGGCGGTGGAGGGCGGCCTGCCCTGCATCGCCGAGTGCGGCGGCTTTATGTACCTGACCCAGGCCATTGCCGGCGCTCCCATGGCGGGCGTCCTGCCCGGGAACTGCGCCGACGCGGGGAGGCTGGTGCGCTTCGGCTATGTGACCCTGCGGGCCAGGCGGGACAATCTGCTGTGCCGGGCGGGAGAGGAGATCCGGGGCCACGAGTTCCACCGCTGGGACGCCACGGAGCGGGGAGAGGACTTCACCGCCGTCAAACCCACCGGCCGCAGCTGGACGTGCGCCGTCGCCACCCCGACCCTCTACGCGGGCTATCCCCACTTCCATTTTTACGCCAATCCGGCCTTTGCCACGCGGTTTTATGAGGCCTGTTTAAAGGAGAAAGAACGTCATGATCGAGTACGATAAGCCCATGGACATTGAACGGCGCAGCTTTGAGATCATTACTCAGCTGCTGGGGGAGCAGGTCATCCCGGCGGAAAACGAGCTGGTGGTCAAACGGGTGATCCATACCACCGCCGATTTCGATTATGCCGAAAACCTGGCCTTTTCCGACCATGCGGTCGCGCAGGGCATCGCCGCCCTGCGCGCCGGATGCGATATCGTCACCGATACCCAGATGGCCCGTTCGGGCATCAATAAGCGGGTGCTGGAGGGCCTGGGGGGGCAGGTGCACTGCTTCATGTCCGAGGCGGAGGTGGCCGCGCTGGCCGGGCGGCGGGGGAGCACCCGCGCCGCGGCGTCCATGCGGTGGGCGGCGGAGCATGTGAAAAAGCCCTGTATCTTTGCCGTCGGCAACGCCCCCACCGCCCTGCTGGAGCTGGGGGAGCTGATCCGCGGCGGGGCGCTGTCCCCGGCGCTGGTCATCGGCGTGCCGGTGGGCTTTGTGAACGTGGTGGAGAGCAAGCAGCAGATCATGGACGCCGGCGCGCCCTATATCGTGGCCCGGGGCCGGAAGGGCGGCAGCAATGTGGCCGCCGCCATCTGCAATGCCATGCTCTATCAGATCGCCCGCTGAGCCATGGAGGAGTATATCGTCCGGGCGGGGAAGCGCCTGCGGCTGGGGTATACCACCGGGTCCTGCGCGGCGGCGGCGGCCAAGGCGGCGGCCTGGATGCTGCTGACCGGCCGGCGGCGGGAGCAGATCGGTCTGACCACCCCCGGCGGAGTCCGGCTGGAGCTGGCGGTCCGGGCCATCGAACTGGGGGCCGGGCAGGTCTCGTGCGCGATTGAAAAGGACCCCGGCGACGACCCGGACGTGACCCGGGGGACGCTGATCTTCGCCGCCGTGTCCAAACGGGACGGCCCCGGCGTCTGGATCGACGGCGGCGCCGGCGTGGGCCGGGTGACCAGGCCCGGCCTGGATCAGCCGGTGGGGGCCGCCGCCATCAACTCGGTGCCCCGGAAGATGATCCGGGAGAACGTCGGGGAGGTCTGCCGGGCGCTGGACTACCGGGGCGGGCTGTCGGTGGTGATCTCCGCCCCGGAGGGGGAGGCCCTGGCGAAAAAGACCTTCAATCCCCGGCTGGGCATCGCGGGCGGCATCTCCATCCTGGGCACCACCGGCATCGTGGAGCCCATGAGCGAGCAGGCCCTGGTGGATACCATCCGCCTGGAGCTGAGCCAGCGCCGGGCGGGCGGGGCGGAGTACGTGCTGCTGACGCCGGGCAATTACGGCGCGGAGTTTATCCGCACGTCGCTGGGCCTCGACCCGGAGCGGGCGGTGCAGACCTCCAATTTCATCGGGGAGAGCCTGGACCTGTGCCGGGAGCTGGGGTTCCGGGGCGCGCTGCTGGTGGGGCATATCGGCAAGCTGGTCAAGCTGGCGGGGGGAATGCTCAACACCCACTCCAAGTACGGAGACTGCCGCATGGAGCTGCTGGCCGCCCACGCCGGGGCGGCGGGGCTGGATGCGGCGGGGAGCGGGGCGGTGCTCGCCTGCGTCAGCTGCGACGAGGCCCTGCGGGTCTTGCGGGAACACGGGATCTGCGAGGAGACGCTGCGCCGCCTGACGGGGCGGGTGGAGCTCCATCTGGCCAACCGGGCGGGCGAGCAGCTGCGGACCGGCGCGATACTCTTTTCCAAGGCCTTCGGCCTGCTGGGAGAGACGGGACAGGCGCCGGCGCTGCTGCAACACATCAGGGAGGGATAGCAATGGTACATTTTGTGGGCGCCGGAAGCGGCGCGGCGGATCTGATCACGGTGCGGGGCGCCCGGCTGCTGAGGGAGGCCGACGTGGTCATCTACGCCGGGTCTCTGGTCAACCCCGAGCTGCTGGCGGGCACCAAGCCCGGCTGTGAGATCCACAACAGTGCGGAGATGACCCTGGAGCAGGTGCTGGAGACCATCGCCGCGGCGGAGGCGGCGGGCAAGACCACCGTGCGCCTGCACACCGGGGACTCCAGCATTTACGGCGCGGTACGGGAGCAGTTCGACCGGCTGGAGGCGATGGGGGTGGACTATGACGTCTGCCCCGGCGTCAGCGCATTCTGCGGCGCGGCCGCCTCCCTGCGGGCGGAGTATACCCTGCCCGGCGTGAGCCAGAGCGTCATCATCACCCGCACCGCCGGGCGCACCGCCGTGCCGGAGCGGGAGTCCATCCGCGCCCTGGCCGCCCACCGTTCCACCATGGTGCTGTTTCTCAGCACTGGGCTGACCGAAACGCTTCAGGCGGAGCTGCTGGCGGGGGACTATCCGGCGGACACCCCGGCCGCGGTGGTCTACAAGGCCACCTGGCCCGACGAGCGGATCGTCCGCTGCACCGTGGGCACCCTGCACGCCGCGGTGACCGGGAGCGGCATCACCAAGACCGCGCTGATCATCGTGGGCGGCTGTATGGGGCAGGAATACCGGCGCTCCCGCCTCTATGACCCCGCCTTTACCACCGCGTTCCGGCAGGGAAGCGACGGGGACGAGACATGAAGCTGGCCCTGTTTGCCTTCAGCCGCCGGGGCTGCGACACCGCCCGGCGGGTGCGCGGGGCGGCCTGCGGCGCGGGGGACGAATGCCGGGCCTATACCATGGCGCGGTATGCCCAGGAGGATTTTGAGGCCGTCGTGCCGCCGCTGAGCCGGTTTACCGGCCCGGTGATGGCGTGGGCGGACGCCGTCGTTTTTGTGGGGGCCTGCGGCATCGCGGTGCGGGCCATCGCCCCCTACGTGGCGGACAAGCGCACCGATCCCGCCGTGCTGGTGGCGGACGAGCGGGGGCAGTTCGTCATCTCCCTGCTCTCCGGCCACATCGGCGGGGCCAATGAGCTGACGCGCCGGGTGGCCGCCGGGCTGGGCGCCACCGGCGTGATCACCACCGCCACCGACGTGAACGGACTGTTTTCGGTGGACGCCTGGGCGGCCCAACAGGGGCTTGCCATCGACAGTATGCGCGCGGCCAAGGCGGTGTCCGCCGCCATTCTGGAGGGCCCGGTCCCCCTGAGCAGCGATTTCCCCGTGACCGGCCCCCTGCCGGCCGGGACGGAGGCGGGCGAGCGCGGAGCGGTGGGCATCTGTGTCTCCTGGCGGCGCCGCCGCCCGTTCGGGGAGACCCTGCTGCTGGTGCCGCCGGTGCTCCACGTGGGGCTGGGCTGCCGCCGGGGGACCCCGGCGGAGGCCATCCGGGCGCTGGTGGAGCAGGTACTGGAGGAGCATGCCATCCACCCCCGTGCGGTGAAGTGCGCCGCCTCCATCGACCTGAAGGCGGAGGAGCCGGGTCTTCTGGCCTTCTGCCGGGAAAAGGGGTGGCCGGTCCGGTTCCACTCCGCCGGGGAGCTGGCGGCGGTGGAGGGGGCCTTTACCCCGTCGGCCTTCGTCCGGACGGTCACGGGGGTGGACAATGTGTGCGAGCGCGCCGCCCTGCTGGGCGCGGAGCGGCTGCTGGTGAAAAAGACCGCCCGGGACGGCGTGACCGTGGCCGTGGCGGCGGAGCATTGGGAGGTGCGCTTTGGCTAAACTGACGGTAGTGGGCATCGGCCCGGGAGACGCGGACAATATGACCCTGCGGGCCCACAGGGCCCTGCAGGCCAGCCGGGCGATCGTGGGCTATCACGTCTATGTGGACTTGGTCCGCCCGCGCTACCCGGACAAGGAATTTTACACCACCCCCATGACCCGGGAGAGCGAACGCTGCCGCATGGCGCTGGAGCTGGCGGAGCGCGGGAAGGAGACCGCCCTCGTCTGCTCCGGGGACAGCGGCGTGTACGGCCTGGCGGCCCTGGTCTACGAGCTGCGGGGGGAGCGTTCCGCACCGGAGATCGCGGTGGTGCCCGGACTGACGGCGGCGTGCAGCGGCGCGGCGGTGCTGGGTGCGCCGCTGACCCACGATTTTGCCGTGATCAGCCTCAGCGACCGGCTGACCCCCTGGCCGGCCATTGAGGCGCGGCTGGAGGCCGCCGCAGCAGGGGACCTGTCCATCGTCCTCTACAACCCGGCCAGCCATGGGCGGCCCGAGCATCTGCGCCGCGCCTGCGGGATCCTGCTGCGCCGCCTGCCGCCGGAGCGGCCCTGCGGCGTGGCCCGCAGCATCGGCCGGGACGGGGAAAGCGGCATGGTGCTGACCCTGGAGGAGCTGGCGGACTACCCCGCCGACATGTTCTGCACCGTCTTCATCGGCAACAGCACCACCCGGGTGATCGGCGGGCGGCTGGTCACCCCCAGGGGGTACCGCCATGGGTAAGCTGTGCCTGTTCGCCGGTACCACCGAGGGGCGGAAGCTGGCCCAGCTGCTGGCCGGGCAGAGCGTGTCCGTCACCGTCTGCGTAGCCACGGAATACGGCCGGAGCCTGCTGCCGGAGGGGGAGAACCTGACGGTCTCCGCCCAGCCCCTGACCCGGGAGGAGATGCAGGAGCTCTTCCGGCGGGAGGGCTTCGACTGCGTGGTGGACGCCACCCACCCCTACGCCCCTGTGGCGACGGAAAACATTGCCGCGGCCTGCCGGGCGGCGGGCACGGAATACCTGCGCCTGCTGCGTCCGGAGAGCGGGGCGCAGGCCGGGGCGGTCTTTGTGCCGGACAGCGCGGCGGCGGCGGCTTATCTGGAGGGAAAGCCGGGCAACGTGCTGCTGACCACCGGCAGCAAGGAACTGGCCCGTTACAGCGGCATGACGGACTTTGCCCGCCGGGTCTATGCCCGGGTGCTGCCCATGGCGGCCTCGCTGGAGGCCTGCCGGGCGGCGGGGCTGGAGCCGGGACACATCCTGGCCGTGCAGGGCCCCTTTTCCCGGGAATGGAACGCCGCCATGCTCCGGGCGGTCTGCGCACGCTTTCTGGTGACGAAAGAGGCGGGCGCCGCCGGGGGATTTGCCGAAAAAGCCGCGGCGGCGGAGGAGACGGGCGCCACCCTGGTGGTCGTGGGCCGTCCGCCCCAGCGGGAGGGCGAGCCCTTTGACGCGGTGGTGCGCAGGCTGTGGGCCCGCTTTGGCCTGGTCCACCGCCCCCGGGTGACGCTGGTGGGCATCGGTCCGGGCGCAGCGTCGGCCATGACGGAGCGGGCGCGCCGCGCCCTGCGGGAGGCGGACGGCGTCATCGGCGCGCCGCGCATGCTGGAAGCGGTGGCCGCGCCGGGGCAGACGGCGCTGGCGGCGGTGGAGCCCCAGGCCATCTGCGCGCAGATCCGCGCCCACCCGGAGCTGCTGCGCTTCGCGGTGGCCCTGTCCGGGGACGTGGGCTTTTTCAGCGGCGCCCGGCGCCTGCTGCCCCTTCTGAGCGGGTGGGACGTGACGGTGCTGCCGGGGCTGAGCTCCCTGGTCTGCCTCTGCGCGCGGCTGGGCACCGGCTATGAGGATGTGGTCCCGGTCAGCGTCCACGGCCGCGACCATGACATCGTGCCCGACGTGGCGGCCAACCGCCGGGTGTTTGCCCTGGTAGGCGGGGAGGACGGCATGGCGCGCCTTTGCCGCCGGCTGGCGGAGGCCGGGCTGGGCGCGGTGCGGGTGAGCGTGGGGGAGCGGCTGAGCTACCCCGACGAGCGCATCACCACCGGCTCCGCCGCCGAGCTGGCCGCGGGCCGCTACCACCCCCTCAGCGTGGCGCTCATCGAGAACGCCGCCGCCGGGCGGGGCGTGGTCACCCCGGGCCTGCCCGACGAGGCCTTCCAGCGGGGCGGCGGCGCAGAGGGCGTGGTGCCCATGACCAAGAGCGAGGTGCGCGCCGTGTGCCTGTCCAAGCTGCGCCTCACCGAGGATGCGGTGTGCTGGGACGTGGGGGCGGGCACCGGCTCTGTGTCCGTCGAGATGGCCCGGCTGGCCCGGCGGGGCCGGGTGTACGCCATCGAGCGCCGGGCGGACGCCTGCGCGCTGCTGGAGGAGAACCGCGCCCGCTTTCAGGCGGGAAACCTGGAGATCGTCCCCGGCACGGCCCCGGAGGCCTGCCGGGCGCTGGAGGACCCCACCCATGTGTTCCTGGGCGGCAGCTCCGGCAACCTCCGGGAGATCTTGTCGCTGGTGTGGGAGAAAAACCCCGCCGCCCGCGTCGTGGCCGCCGCCGTCACCCTGGAGTCGGTGGCCGAGCTCAACGCCTGCCGGGACGCGTTCCCCTTTACGGAGACCGAGGCGGTCTGCCTCACGGTGGCCCGGGATCGGAAGGCGGGGCGCTACCACCTGATGAGCGCTCAGAACCCCATCTACCTCTTCACCTTTCAACAAAAGGAGCCCTGTTCATGAGATGGTCTCTCGCTGCCCTGCTGATCGGCTTTGGGCTGGATCTCCTGCTGGGGGATCCCCGGGGCGTCCCCCATCCGGTGGCGCTCATCGGGAAACTGATCTCCGCGCTGGAGCGCATGCTGCGCCGGAGCTTCCCCCAAACAGCGGCGGGAGAGCGCTGGGCGGGCGGCGTGCTGTGGGTGCTGACGGCGGGGCTGTCCCTGCTGATCCCCGCGCTGCTGCTGTGGGCCTGCCGCCGGGTGAGTCCTTGGCTGGCCCTGGCGGCGGAGAGCGTGATGAGCTGGCAGATCCTGGCCGTCCGCTCTCTGCGGGAGGAGAGCATGAAGGTCTATACCGCCCTGGAGTCGGGGGACTTGGAGGCCTCCCGCCGGGCCGTCTCCTGGATCGTGGGCCGGGACACCGAGCGGCTGGATGAGGCCGGCGTCGCCCGTGCCGCGGTGGAGACGGTGGCGGAGAACACCTCCGACGGCGTGGTGGCGCCCCTCTTTTTCCTGGCGCTGGGGGGCGCGCCGCTGGGCTTTTTCTATAAAGCGGTCAACACGATGGATTCCATGCTGGGCTATGTGGAGCCGCCTTACCGCAACATCGGGCTGGTGCCCGCGAAAATGGACGATGTCCTGAATTTTCTCCCCGCGCGGCTGGCCGCGCTGCTGATGCTGGCGGCGGGGGGGCTGCTGGGACTGGATGTGGGCGGCGGCTGGCGTATCTTCCGCCGGGACCGGCACAACCACGCCAGTCCCAATTCCGCGCAGACCGAGTCGGTCTGCGCGGGGCTGCTGGGTCTGCGCCTGGCGGGGGACGCATGGTACCACGGCGTGCGGCACGAAAAGCCCTTCATCGGCGACGAACGGCGGGCGATCGAGCACGCGGATATCCCCCGGGCCTGCCGGCTGATGTACGGGACGGCGCTGCTGGCCCTGCTGTGCAGCGCGGCGCTGCGGGCGCTGTTGGCGCTGCTGGCGGGGCGCCTGTAACGCCGGGTGGGAGCCGTGCCGGGAGAAGAAAGCGATCCGGCCGTTGATTTTGAAACGCAGGGAAGTGACGCCATGCTCTACCAAACCGGAAACCCGCACGGCGGCGACCGCTACGGCCGCCCCGTGGCGCTGGATTTTTCCGCCAACACCAATCCCCTGGGCACGCCGGAGGCGGTGCGCCGGGCGGTGGCGGAGTCCGCCGCCTGCCTGGACCGCTATCCGGACCCCTACTGCCGGGCGCTGGTCGGGGCTTTGGCGGATTACGAGCAGGTGCCGGAAAAATATCTGCTCTGCGGCTGCGGAGCCGCGGAGCTCATTTTCTCCTACTGCGCCGCCCTGCGTCCCCGGCGGGCGCTGGAGCTGGCCCCCACCTTTTCCGAGTATGCGGCGGCCCTGACGGCGGCGGGCTGCGGGGTGGAGCGCCACACCCTTTCCCGCTGCACGGACTTCCGCCTGACGGAGGCGGTCCTTCCGGTGCTGCGGCAGGCGGCGTGGGATGTGGTCTTCCTCTGCAATCCCAATAACCCCACCGGGCAGCTGGTGGAGCCCGGCCTGCTGGCGGAGATCTGCCGCATCTGCCGGGAAAAGGAGATCCGCATGTTTGTGGACGAATGCTTTCTGGACCTGGCCGACCCTGGGCGGAGCGCATCCCTCAAACCCCTGCTGGCGGAGCAGCCGGGACTGTTCCTGCTGAAGGCATTCACCAAAAGCTATGGTATGGCGGGATTGCGCCTGGGGTACTGCCTCAGCGCCGACGGGGCGCTGCTCCGGGCCATGGGGCGCACGGTACAGCCCTGGAATGTCTCCCTCCCCGCCCAGGCCGCCGGGGTGGCGGCCCTGGGGGAGAGCGCCTTTTTGGCCCGGACCCGCCGGGTCATCCGCGCCGAGCGGGCCTTCCTCCGGGCGGGGCTGGAGCAGCTGGGGCTGTATGTCTGTCCCTCCCAGGCCAACTACCTGCTGTTTTACAGCCCGCTGCCCCTGAAGGACGCCCTGCTGGAGCGGGGGATCCTGGTCCGGGACTGCTCCAATTACCGCGGCCTGGACGCGGGCTGGTACCGGATCGCCGTGCGGCGGCATGAGGAAAATCAGACCCTGCTGAGCGCCCTGAGCGCGCTCCGAAAGGAAGCTTGATATGGCCAGAACCATTATGATCCAGGGGACCATGTCCAACGCAGGCAAAAGTCTGCTGGCGGCGGGGCTGTGCCGCATTTTCCGGCAGGACGGCCTGCGGGCGGCCCCTTTCAAGAGCCAGAATATGGCGCTCAATTCCTTCATCACCGCTGCGGGCGGCGAGATGGGCCGGGCCCAGGTGGTCCAGGCGCAGGCGGCGGGCATCGCGCCCGACGTGCGCATGAACCCCATCCTCCTCAAGCCCACCACCGACATGGGCAGTCAGGTCATCGTGAACGGCGCGGTGGTGGGGAACATGACGGCCCTGGAATATTACCGCCGGAAAAACGAGTTCATCCCCGCCGTGCTGGAGGCCTACCACAGCCTGGCGGCGGAATACGACGTGATCGTCATCGAGGGCGCGGGCAGTCCGGCGGAGATCAACCTCAAGCGGGAGGACATCGTCAACATGGGCCTGGCCAAACTGGTGGACGCCCCCGTCCTGCTGGTGGGGGACATCGACCGGGGCGGCGTGTTCGCGCAGCTCTACGGCACCATCGCCCTGCTGGACGGGGAGGAGCGCCGGCGGGTCAAAGGGACCATCGTCAATAAGTTCCGGGGGGACCGGGCCATCCTTCAGCCCGGACTGGAGCAGCTGGAGCGGCTGTGCGGCGTTCCGGTGGCGGGGGTGGTGCCCTATCTCCACGTGGATATCGACGACGAGGACAGCCTGACTGAGCGCTTCTGCCGCGCCACCGCCCGCAAGCTGGTGGATATTGCGGTCATCCGCCTGCCCCGCATTTCCAACTTCACCGATTTCAGCCCCTTCGAACGGTATGAAAACGTATCCCTGCGCTATGTGGGCAGCGTGCGGGAGCTGCATCAGCCGGACCTGATCCTGCTTCCGGGCACCAAGAGCACCATTGCCGATCTGCTCTGGCTGCGCCAGAGCGGGCTGGAGGCGGCGGTGCAAAAGGCCGCCGCCGCCGGAACGCTGGTGTTTGGCGTGTGCGGGGGCTATCAGATGCTGGGCCGCACCGTATCCGACCCGGAGGGCGTGGAGGCCGCCGGGGTCACGCAGGCCGCCGGACTGGGCCTGTTGCCGGTGGATACCTTCTTCCGGGGGGAGAAGAAGCAGACGCAGGCCAGGGGCGTGTTCGGTCCGGTGGAGGGGCTGCTCGCCCCCCTGAGCGGCATGGCCTACGAGGGCTACGAGATCCACATGGGCCGCAGCGCAGCGGAACGCGCGCCCATCCTGGTGGGGGGCGGAAACGTCTACGGCAGCTACCTCCACGGTATTTTCGACGCCCCCGGCATCGCGGATGCGGTGCTGGGCGTCCTGTGCGCGCGCAAGGGCGTCGACCCGGCCCGATTGGGCAGCTTCGACGCGCGGGCTTACCGGGAGCAGCAATATGACCGGCTGGCCGACGGAGTGCGCGGCGGACTGGATCTGGACTTTGTGTATCGTGTGCTCGACGGCCGCGCGGAGTGAGCCCGCGGACGGCGGGAATGCGAAACGGCTGCCCGGAAGGGCAGCCGTTTTTTATGGGCGGGATCAGGCCTCCATATGGCGGCCCAGAAACCCTGCAATGGTCTGTACCAGCTTATAATGCGTTTCGTTGTTTTTCATGTCGTTGTCCGTGCCGGCAAAGAGCACGCAGCCCAGCACATCGCCCTCGGACAGGATGGGCGCGGCACAGTTGATCAGGTATTTGTCCCCGTCCTCACAGATGGGCAGCGGGCTGTCTCCCGCTTTATACTGATAGATCTGACGGCCCTCCATGATCTGTTCCAGTTCGGCGGAGACCCGCTTGTCGGCCAGTTCCCGCCGGGCGGTGCCCGCCACGGCGATGCAGGTGTCCCGGTCGGTGATGACCGCGATCTCACCTGTGGTTTTGTTGAGCGTTTCGCACATCTGACCGGCGAAGTCGCCCAGACCGCCCATCAGGGAATATTTCCGGAAAATAACGCCGCCATCCTTATCCGTGTAGATCTCCAGCGGGTCGCCCTCGCGGATGCGCATCGTCCTGCGGATCTCCTTGGGGATGACCACGCGCCCGAGGTCGTCCCATTATGTCAAGTAGGTGCAAAAAAATTTTTCAAATTCTTCAAAAAGCCCACAAAAACAGATGGTTGAGCCTTTTGAAGATCGAAACCATGCGCCTACGATGTTTCGATAGATTATGTTATTTTAGGACAAAAAACGACTTCACAGCTAAAAGCTATACCGGAGTCATAAACCGGCTCCGGCATAACTGCTGCTTCCGTTCTTCACTTCGTTGAACTTCCAAACGATCTCAATGCTTTCTGAGTCGTAGACCAGAACTCGTTCAACTGCATCATAAAGATGCTCTCTGAGTTTGCCATCGGACAAGCCGGTCATTTTCCCGACTGCCTCTTGCTGCTCGGATGCGGCATCGCTCATTTGCTGATTCGCTTCATACAGAGCTTCACTTTCCTCAAGCTGTTCTTTAAGGGCAGCTTGTTTTCTTGTCAGCTCGTCTTTGCCGGAAAGATATTCTTCGGCGGTGATCTTCGCTTCTCTGTATTGTTCATACAGGGTAAACTTTTCTCGTCCGCAAGCGTCATACTGAGCCTTGAGCAAGACAAGTTGACGCTGCAAGCTCTCGTTTCTGACTTGTGCAGCCTTTTTCACTTCCGAGGATTCAATGCGTGTGATCTCGATTTGTCCTTTTAAGGCTTCAAGCAGAACTTCCTCCAATTCGGACTTTCTCCAATAAACGCCCTCACAAGGGCTTCCATCGTGATACCGATGAGAAGGACAAGCAAATACCGTCCCGTTTGCCTTTTCGAGTTTGCCGCCGCAGTGTGCGCAGTAATAAACTCTATCAGACTGATCATGGGTTACTCTGGCTGTTTTTCTGCGCCGCTGAATCGCCTCATTTGCTTTATCGAACTCTTCTTGAGTGACGATAGCCTCATGTGCATTTTTGCGGATATACCATTCCTCTTTGGGAACACGACGCTGGTTCTTGTCCCGTATGAAGCGACTTTCTCTCATGTGGTTTGCCATAACTCCGGTGTACTTGATGTTTTCAATCATACTAAGGATTGCTCGATGTGTCCACTGGGGCTTTTTGGCTGAACTGCTATGAATCGCTTTTGCCTGAGCCGGTGTCAGGATGCCCTCTACATTCAGCTCTTTGGCAATCTGAGTGCAGGACTTTCCGTCGATAACATTCAGAAAAATTCTGCGTACCACTGGGGCGGTTCTTTCGTCTATGACAAGCTGATGCTTGTCATCCTGATGCGTTTTATAGCCAAAAGGGACGGTATTCACGAACCGAGCCTTTTGCTGCTTCGTTCG
>NZ_JALFGV010000151.1:0-8208 GCF_022777125.1 Lawsonibacter sp. | reverse complement strand
CACCAGGTAGAACATACCGAACAGGGCGCCGCCGGAGACCGCCGCGGGGAATGGCTCCCGAACGGCCAGAGCCCCCACCCAGCTCCAGGCGCCGAAAAAGGCGAACTGGAGGGTGGTGATGAGAAAAATGTCCCGGCCCTCCGCGTATTTGTTCACCGCTACGATATGGGCCGCGAAGAAGAAGCCGCCGATCAGGGTAAGCACGTCCCCCAGGTTGATGCTCAGGGCGCCGCCGTCATTGGAGAGGGAGACCAGCCCGATCCCAACGATGCACACCACCGCCGCCAGGATATTGTATCTGTCCGGCCGCTTGCGGGCAATGAGCCAGTACAGGAAGGGTACGATCACGCAGTATACCGCGGTAAGGAAGGCGTTTTTGCCGGAAGTGGTGCGGTCCAGTCCAAACGTCTGAAAGGCATAGGCCAGAAACAGGAACGTGCCGATAATGGCGCCCGCCTTGAAATACTGCCGGTCCATGACCTTCCAGGATTTCCAGAATACCAGGCCCAGCACGATGGCCGCGGCGGTAAAGCGGAAGGCCAGCAGATAGAAGGGGGTGAAGCTGTCCAGAGAGTGCTTCATCACCACAAAGGAGCTGCCCCAAATGATCGGAGCCAGGATCAGCATGGGCTTTGCCAGTTTTTTCAGTACGGATTCGTTCATCGCTTCTTGTCTCCTTTACCGCAGTTGTGTTACGATACTGTCGCACGCATTACGACAGGTTTCACAGGAGGTGGCTGCATTGCCAAAATTGACGCGGGAATTTTATAATCGGGACACGCTGGACGTGGCCCGTGACCTTTTGGGCAAGTATCTGGTACGGCGGCTGGACGGGATGGTCCTCTGCGGCCGCATCGTGGAGACCGAGGCTTACGTGGGCCGCATCGACAAAGCCTGCCATGCCTACGGCTACAAGCGCACCCGGCGCACCGAGACTCTGTTCGCCCAGCCGGGCACCGCCTATCTCTATTTGATCTACGGCATGTACCACTGTCTCAACTTCGTCACCGAGCCCGAGGGGGAGCCCTGCGCGGTGCTGCTGCGGGGCCTGGAGTGCGCAGGGGACGGAGACGCCCTGGCCCGGATGCGGTACGGCAAGCCCCAGGACGAACTGAACGCCTATCAGCGCAGGCAGTTTCTCAACGGTCCGGGAAAAGTCTGCCAGGCGCTGGGGCTCACCCGGGCGCAGAACGGGCTGGACCTGACCGGCGACGAGCTGTTCCTCTGGGACGCCGGCGAACCGGCGCCTGATTGCCATACGGGACCGCGCATCGGGATCGACTACGCCCAGGAGGCGGTGGAGTTCCCCTGGCGCTTTTGGATCTGAGCCATACAGGAGGCGGCTATGCGTTTATTTGATTTTGACGGCACCCTGGTGGATTCCAACGGCGTATGGGAAGAGATCGACCGGGCCTTCCTCGCCCGCCGCGGGCTCTCTCCCACCCGGGAATACAGTGAGCAGATGGGCCACTCAATTTTCCCCATCGCCGCGCAGATCACGAAGGATTTCTATCATCTGGACCTGACCCCCCAGGCCATCATGGCGGAATGGCTGGAGCTTGGCTGGCAGGCCTACGCCCACCAGATCCCCATGAAGCCCGGCGCTGCGGGATTTTTGGAGCGTTGCGCCGGACGCGGCGAGGACATGGCCCTGGTCACCGCCTGCGTTCCGCGCTTCTGTCAAGCCGCCCTGGAGCGGCATGGATTGACCGGATACTTCCGCGCGGTGGTCTATGTGGAGGAGCTTGGGGTGGAAAAACGGGACCCCCGGGCATTCCGTATGGCTCTGGAGCGGCTGGGGGTCCAGGCGTCCGAGTGCACCCTCTACGAAGACTCCCCCGCCGCCTGCGCCGCCGCGAAGGCCGCGGGCCTGACCGTGGTAGCGGTATACGACCCCTTTTACGCGTCCTACGAACAGCAGCTGCGGCGCAGCTGCGACGGGTATCTCAAAAGCTTTACCGAGTTGCTCGGGTGAGTTCTCCCCTGCCGGGGCGTTATCCCTCGTCCCGGCTCATGTACTGGGCGGCAGACTTCAGCATGAGCTTTTTGGTGCCCACGCTGTCGAAGGCGATCTCGATGAGGGCGTCGCCCCCCATGGGGGTCAGGCCGGTGACCAGCCCCTTGCCGAAGGCGCGATGGAACACCGTATCCCCTTTCCGAAACCCGGGCAGGGCCGCCTTCGGCGCGGCCGCACCCGCCGCCGGGCTCTTCCAGTCCGGCGCGGAGCGTTCCGCCGCCCCGCCGCCGGAGCTGCCGCCATACGGGCTGCCCATCGAATAGCCCCGGTCATAGGTCCGCCGGACGCGGGCGGGCCGCTGGAAGGCGCGCTGCTCCCGCTCGGGGGTCTGTCCGCCGCCCTGCTCCTCTTCCCTGTGCCCGCCGTAAAGGCTCCGGCCGGAGCGCTCCAGGTATTCCGGCGGGATCTCCCCCAAAAAGCGGGAAGGCCGGTTGGCGTTGGTGCGCCCGAAGAGCATGCGCTGGCTGGCACAGGTCATGTACAGCTTTTCCTTGGCCCGCGTCATGGCCACGTAGCACAGGCGCCGCTCCTCCTCCATCTCCTCCGCCTCCCCGATGGCCCGGATACCGGGGAAGATGCCCTCTTCCACGCCCACCACAAAGACCACTGGGAACTCCAGTCCCTTGGCCGAGTGCATGGTCATCATCACCACGCAGTCCTCGCCGGCGTCGTGGCTGTCCAAGTCGGTGTAAAGGGCGATCTCGTCCAAAAAGCCCGCCAGGGAAGGTTCCTCCTGGGTATTCTCCAGGTAATTCTGGATGGAGGAGAGCACCTCGTGGACGTTTTCCAGGCGGGTGCGGTCCTCTATCGTATTCTTCTGCTCCAGCATCGCCGCGTAGCCGGTACGCGCCGCCAGTTCTTCGTAAAAATCGGGCAGCGGGAGCTCGGCGCAGCGCCGCCGCAGCGCCCCGATCAGCTCGGCAAACTGGGCCAGCTTGGCCGCCGCCTTCTGCAGTTCGGGATAATCCCCGGGGCGGCTGACCACCTGCCACAGGGAGCGCCCCTCCTGCTGTGCGATGGTCTGGGCCCGCTCCACCGTAGTGGCGCCGATCCCCCGGGGCGGATTGTTGATGATGCGCCCCAGGCGCAGATCGTCGTCCGGGTTATTGACCACGCACAGGTAGGCCAGCATGTCCTTGACCTCCGCCCGGTCGAAAAAGCGGATGCCCCCGATGATGCGGTAAGGGATCCCGTTGCGCTTGAAGGCCTGCTCCAGCTGGTTGGACTGGGCGTTCATCCGGTAGAGCACCGCGTGATCCTTCCACGCCCGCCCGCCGGAGAAGCCTGTCAGGATCTGAGCCGCCACGTACTGGGCCTCGTCGTGCTCGTTCATGGCGGTATAGCACATCACCTTATCGCCCGCGCCGTGCTCGGTCCACAGCTCCTTTCCCTTCCGGCCCTGGTTATTGCGGATGACGGCGTTGGACGCCTCCAGGATATTTTTTGTGGAGCGGTAATTCTGCTCCAGGCGGATGACCCGCGCCCCCTTGTACTGATGTTCGAAGGAGAGGATATTCTCGATGGTAGCGCCCCGGAAGCGGTAGATGGACTGGTCGTCGTCTCCCACCACACAGATGTTCTCATACCCCCCCGCCAGCGCGGAGGCCAGCTGGTACTGGAGGTGATTGGTGTCCTGGTATTCATCGATGAGCACATAGCGGAACTTTTTCTGATAATAGGCCCGCACGTCGTCAAACTGCTTCAGCAACCGCACGGTATGGAGAATGATATCGTCAAAGTCCAGGGCGTTGGCGTCCCGCAGCCGCCGTTCGTACTCCGCATAGATCCTGGCGATCTTCACCAGACGGAAATCCCCGCTCTTTTCGCATTCCCGGAGGTAGTCCGCGCCCAGCTTCATGGCGTCCTTGGCGCGGGAGATATAGCCCAGAACAGACTTGGGCGGGAAGGTCTTGTCGTCCAGGCCGAACTCCTTGAGGATATCCTTCACCACACGCTCGGAGTCGGCGCTGTCGTAGATGGTAAAGCCGCTCCGGAAGCCCAGACGCTCGATGTCCCGCCGGAGGATGCGCACACAGGCCGAGTGGAACGTACTGGCCCAAATGTCGTTGGCCTGCGGGCCCAGCAGGCGCTCCAGCCGCTCCTTCAGTTCTCCGGCCGCCTTGTTGGTAAAGGTAATGGCGATGATGGACCAGGGGACCGCGGGGTCCAGGCGGCACAGCCGCTCCTGCTCCTGCTTCTGCTCCGGACGCGGGGCGCGCACGTACTGCTCCAGAACGTCCAGGTCGGCCCGCTGCACCCAGGCGGGCACCTCGTCCGAATCCGACCCGCGGCCGTATTTCATCAGGTTTGCGATGCGGTGGATGAGCACCGTGGTCTTGCCGCTTCCCGCGCCCGCCAGCAGCAGCAGCGGCCCCTCGGTACACAGCGCGGCGCGGCGCTGCTCCGGATTCAGGTTCTGGAAATCCAGTTCGATGGCTGCCCGGCGCGCTTTGCAAAAGCGCAGTTCTTCTTCTCTTGTCAGCATGGATACGCTCCTTCAAGCAATGCAGGAGCCGCCCAACCCGTGGACGGCTCTTTTCGTGTATCCTTATTTTATCCGAAAGCGGGGACAAGGTCAACCACCCGGCAGGAATCTTTTCCGTTTGGCCCCGAAAACAGCCGCGCCGAAAGACGCGCTTCCTGCTTCATGCTCCGGAAACACGCCTTTTCCGTTTCCGCACCAGTTCTATGATCAGGCCAACTCCAAAAAAGAGCAGCATACGGCCAATGACATAGGTTGGCGTCATATAATAATCTATTTTCAAAAACACGGCGTCTGTGACGGCAAAGGGCAGAGGAGCCAGCAGAATTCCGGCCGCTAAAACCATCATATATAGTATTTTTTGCTTCAAGGGCACGACACACTTTCCGGTCAGCATAAACATCAGCAAGGCGGCAAACCCCAAAAGGGAGAGCGCCAGGATGGTTTTATCGGCGGCTTCCCACGCCCCGGTCAACCGGCGATGGGATTCGAACACCGCTTGCTCCGCCGACGTCAGCCACCCTTCTGCAACCGGGAAAAAGTGATTGGCGCTCCAAAGCAAGGACGAACTGACCAGCGTCAGCCCGATCAGCAGGATCAAAATCAGCACAGCCGTCTTTTTCACTCGCTGCACCGCTTTCAGCGTGCGATTTTGCCCGTATATCATTCCGTCCAAATCCGTTTCATATATATCGCACAGACGTACAAGCATATCAATATCCGGCCTGGTCCGCCCTGATTCGTAGCTGGATAAGGTCTGACGGGCAACGCCCAGCTTTCCTGCCGCCTGTTCCTGTGTCATGCCGCTGTACAGACGCAGTTGGCGAAGGTTATTATGAATTGACATGAATCGATCACCTCGTGGATATCATCGCACAGACCGCCGCAAACGGTCAAGCAATGATTTGTTGCGGCGCCACCTTTTCCTTTTATGAAAACAAGATTTTTATTTCGATTCCTCTTTCTAAGCCGCTGTGCTATAATGTCGCGGAGAAACCAAGCCGTTCTGCGGCTGATAAGCATAGCCAACGCCATGTTTAGGAGGCGACGTCATGACGCGCAAGCGCGCCCGCGACTGGGGGCTGACCATAGGGCGGCTCCCCGCAGGGCCACGAAATAAAATCACCGACGTGCCCGGCGTGACGGTGGGCCACTGCACCGTGGACACGCCGGAACACAAGACCGGAGTGACCATCCTGCTCCCCTGCCCGGAAAATCCCTTCGTCCACAAGCTGCCCGCCGCCGAATGCGCCGAGGAAGCGGTGCTCAACAGTCTCCTCACCGCCCATACCACCGTCGGCTGGCAGGGGAACACCGTTACCGCGCTCACCGATCTCTGGACGCCGGAGGAACGCAGATGAATTCTTATGTATTTCGCTCGCCCCGCCTGGGCTTCCGGGCGGTGGAGCCGTCCCTGTCCGCACCGGCGGCCGCCTTTTACCGCCGCAACCGCGCCGCCTTCGCCCCCTTTGATCCTGTCCCGGAAGAGGAATTCTTCACTGAGCCGGGACAGCGGGCGCGTCTGGAGCTGGAGCGCTCCTGGGCGGAGTGTGACCGGGCGTACCGCTTCCTGCTGGTCCAGCCCCGCCACCCCGGCAAGGTCGTTGGGATGCTCGGGTTCAACGAAATCGTCCGGGGCGCCTTCCAATCCTGTTTTCTCTCCTATAAGATCGACCGCACCCTCTGGAACCGCGGCTATGGCTCCGAGGCCATCCGGTATGCCACGGCCTGGGCCTTCCGCAATCTGGGCCTGCACCGGGTGGAGGCCAACATCATGCCCAGGAACCCGGCCTCCCTGCGGGCGGCCGAAAAGGCGGGCTTCGTCCGGGAGGGCCTCTCCCGGCGTTACCTGAACATCAACGGCGTCTGGGAAGATCATATTCACATGGTACGTCTGAACGAGGATGCGCTTTAACGGCAGCGGAGGGGCGGATTTTCCGTCCCTCCGCTCTATTGGTACAAAGAAATGAGGGCGGAGCTTACGCTCCGCCCTCATCTCCAGGTCAAATCAGCCGAAGTAACGCTTCAGCAGGCCCTCGAAAGCCTTGCCGTGGCGGGCCTCGTCGCGGGCCATCTCGTGGACAGTGTCGTGAATGGCGTCCAGGCCGTTCTTCTTGGCGCAGATAGCCAGATCGGTCTTACCCTGAGTCGCGCCGAACTCGCAGTCCACGCGCCAGGCCAGGTTGGCCTTAGTGGAGGCCTTCATGTTGGGCTCCAGAGCCTCGCCCAGCAGCTCAGCAAATTTGGAGGCGTGCTCGGCCTCTTCGTAGGCGGCCTTCTCCCAGTACAGGCCGAAGCCAAACGGCTTCGCCGTTCGGCGCCGGGGAACAGGCGAAAAGAAGGAAGATACAGGAAATTTCTTTATCCACAAGTGGACATTTTCACACGCTGGAATTTGGCTTTTTGCCACAAAAAAATCCACAAGGGGGATTTGCAAGTGGCAAAGCAGAATGACGCGGGTGTTTACAAATTGAAGAATGGGAATTGGGCTTATCGCTATGTTCTCATGGTGAACGGCGTCCGCAAAGAAGTACGAAAGGCAAAAGATGAATTCGGAGCACCCTTCAAAACAAAGCGTGAGGCAATCAAGGCGCGGCAAGCGGCTATTGACAGCGCCCAGAACTCCCGCAAGCCAAAGCCCACGGTACGGAAAACTGTTCAAGAGGTCTATCAAGAATACTGTGCTAATGGCCGAAGTGACCGGGCATAAGCTCTGCCGTCAGCTCCCGGTTTTTCCGGATGTCCTCTGCATCTTTTTCCAAAGTCCGGTACTCCTCGATCTGCCGGTCAATGGCTGCGACCCCTGATTCCAGCTGGCCGATCTCGGCGGCAAGCTGCTCGATCTTCGTTTCATAACTGCCTTTGAGGGAGAAGTATTCATCCTTTGACAGAATCCCCTCAACAAGATGCTCATAAAGGCCACGAATGGACTCGCGCAGCCGATGGGTGTCGCGTCTGCGGCTGGCGATCTTCTCTTGGAGTTTTGCCCGTTCAGATGCCAGGTGAGCAGTCTGTGCCAGAGAGAGCGAATACTGGCCCAGGGCCGTGTTGAGTTCTTCCTGAATCATGTCGGCAAGGCTGGTCAACAGCGATTCCTCATAGATAAATACGCCTGGACAATCCTTTTTTCCAACCCGGCTGTTGCTGATACAGTGGAACGCATAGCGGTCAGCTCCCTTTTTCCGGGGGCAGCGCATCCGGTGGAGATTCCCGCCGCATTGGGCGCAAAACACTTTGCCCCGGAGAATATTCGGCGTATAGGGCCGGACCTCGGTTTGCTCGCGCTTTGCGGCGGCGTGGTCGAGATTCTTCTGCACGGTGTCGAACAGCTCCCTGCTGATGATCGCCTCATGGGTCCCGCGCACCACCGTCCACTCGTCCCTGGCGGCCTTGACCTGTCTATGGTCGATGATTTTTGTCTGGCCCTGAACGAGATCTCCGGTATAGACCTCGGACCGGAGAATCTTCTTGACGGTCCAAGTCTGCCAGTTGCCGTTACCCAGGAGCTTTTCGTTGGAGATTGTCCCCTGGGACTTCTTATAGTAGCTGGGGGCCAAGTACCCGGCCTTACTGCTTGCAGATGAAGTCGTATTCGATCTGCTCTCTGATCTCAGCTCTCTTATCCAGTCCGTCCGTCTGTCCTTCCGCCGCAGGCGCAAGTCCCGAAGGAAAGAATGAATGAGTATTTGATAGATCAGTATTTGATTTT
>NZ_JALFGV010000148.1:0-36079 GCF_022777125.1 Lawsonibacter sp. | reverse complement strand
GGAGCGGCCTCGTCGGCAATGATCCTGCGGCTGATGAGCGTCTCCACCGTATGCTGCACGAAGCGGCGCAGGGGCCGGGCACCGAAGGCGGGGTCGTAGGCGCTGTCGATGATGAAGCGCCGGGCGCTGTCGGTAAGGGTCACGGTGAGCTGTTTCTCCGCCAGGCGGCCGTTGAGCTCGGCTGTCAGCAGGTCGATGATGCGGGTGATGTTCTCCTTGGTCAGGGGTTTATAGAAAACGATCTCGTCCAACCGGTTCAAAAACTCGGGACGGAAGGAGTGATGCAGCAATTCCGTGACGGCCTTCCGGGCCGCTTCGGTAATTTCCCCGCCGGCGTCGATGCCGTCCAGCAGATACTGGGAGCCCAGGTTGGACGTCAGGATGATGATGGTATTCTTGAAGTCCACCGTGCGGCCCTGGCTGTCTGTGATACGCCCGTCGTCCAGGACCTGGAGCAGTACGTTGAACACGTCGGGGTGGGCCTTCTCCACTTCGTCGAACAGCACCACGGAATAGGGATGGCGGCGCACCGCCTCGGTGAGCTGGCCGCCCTCCTCGTAGCCCACGTATCCCGGAGGGGCGCCAATGAGCCGGGAGACGCTGAACTTCTCCATATATTCGCTCATGTCGATGCGCACCAGGTTCTTCTCACTGTCGAACAGAGCTTCGGCCAGAGCCTTGGCCAGTTCCGTCTTGCCTACGCCGGTAGGGCCCAGGAACAGGAAGGAGCCGATGGGGCGGTCCGGGTCGGCGATCCCCGCCCGGGAGCGCAGGATGGCCTCGCTGACCAGGCGCACGGCCTCGTCCTGACCCACGACCCGCCGGTGGAGGATGTCCTCCAGGTGGAGCAGCTTCTCCCGCTCGCCCTCCATCAGCTTGGCCACCGGGATGCCGGTCCAGCGCTCGATGATGCGGGCGATCTCTTCCTCCGTGACCTTATCCCGCAGCAGGGAGCGGGCTCTGCCCTCGTTGGCGATGGCCTCTTCGGCCTCCAGCTGCTTTTTCAGCTCGGGAATCCTGCCGTACTGCAGCTCCGCGGCCCGGTTCAGGTCGTACTCCCGCTGGGCCTTCTCCAGCGCGGCGTTGGCGGCCTCCAGCTCCTCGCGGAGCTTCTGGACCTTGCCGATGGCGTTTTTTTCGTTTTCCCACTGGGCCTTCTTGGCGTTGAACTCGTCCCGCAGTTCGGCCAGCTCCTTCCGGATCTCGGACAGATGCTCCTGGGACAGGGTATCATCCTCTTTTTTCAGGGCGGCCTCTTCGATTTCGTGCTGGATGATCTTCCGCTGGATCACGTCCAGCTCGGTGGGCATGGAGTCAATTTCGGTGCGGATCATGGCGCAGGCCTCGTCGATCAGGTCAATGGCCTTATCGGGCAGGAAGCGGTCGGTGATATAGCGGTTGGAGAGGGTGGCGGCGGCGATGATGGCGCCGTCCTGGATCTTCACGCCGTGATAGACCTCGTAGCGCTCCTTCAGGCCGCGGAGGATGGCGATGGTGTCCTCCACCGTGGGCTCGTTCACCAGGACGGGCTGGAAGCGCCGCTCCAGCGCCGCGTCCTTCTCGATATACTGGCGGTATTCGTTGAGGGTGGTGGCGCCGATGCAGTGCAGCTCGCCCCGGGCCAGCATGGGCTTGAGCAGATTGCCCGCGTCCATGGCGCCCTCGGTCTTGCCGGCCCCCACGATGGTGTGCAGCTCGTCGATGAACAGGACGATGCGGCCTTCCGATTTTTTGACCTCGTTCAAAACGGCCTTCAGGCGCTCTTCAAACTCGCCCCGGTACTTGGCGCCCGCAATCAGGGAGCCCATATCCAGGGCAAAGATGGTCTTGTCCTTCAAAGAAGCGGGCACGTCGCCCTTCACGATGCGCTGGGCCAGCCCTTCGGCGATGGCGGTCTTGCCGACGCCGGGCTCGCCGATGAGCACGGGGTTGTTCTTGCTCTTGCGGGAGAGGATGCGGATGACGTTACGGATCTCGTCGTCCCGGCCGATGACCGGGTCCAGCTTGCTGCTCCGGGCCCGCTCCACCAGGTCGGAACCGTACTTTTTCAGCGCGTCATAGGTCTCCTCCGGATGGTCGGAAGTGACCCGCTGGTTGCCCCGGACATTGGTCAGCGCCTGAAGGACGCCCTCCCGGGTGACGTTATAGGTGCGGAAGAGCTCCTTGAGCGCCCGGTCGGCGGTATCGACCAGCGCCAGCAGCAAATGCTCCACCGAGACGTATTCATCCTTCATGCCGGCGGCGATGGACTCGGCCGTGCTCAAAGCTTTGTCGACCCCGGCGGAGACGTAGAGCTTGCCCTGCTCCCGGCCGGAACCGGAGACCCGGGGCAGTTTTTCCACCTCCGCTTTGACCGCGGCGGTGAGGGAGGGGACCGTGAGGCCCAGATTGCCCAGCAGCTGCGGGATCAGGCCGCCCTCATCGGCGAGCAGCGCGAGCAGAAGATGCGCCTGCTCGATCTGCTGGTTGCCGTATTCGGTGGTCAGAGCCTGGGCGTTCTGTACGGCCTCCAGGGATTTTTGGGTATAGTTCTGCGCGTTCATATCGCGTCACGTCCTTTCGAAAAACGAAATTGAAAAAACCGGAAACGGGGCGCCGGCCGGTGGCCGGCGCCCCGTTTCCGTAAGGTTCCGGTTGGGGATAGCGCGCAACAGGTTACTCGATGGCGATCCGGCGGCTTTCCGGCACGGCGGGAACCGTCTTGGGCAGGGTCAGCTCCAGAATGCCGCTTTTATAGGCGGCGGTGATGGCGGTCTCATCGATGCCGGTGATATCGAAGGAACGGGTGAAGCAGCCGTACCGGCGCTCCCGGCGGATGTAGCTGCCCTTGCCGTCCTTCTGGTCGCTGTGCTCCTGATGGGCGGCGGTGATGGTCAGGATACCGTCCTTCACGTCCAGGGAGATATCCTCCTTCTCAAAGCCGGGCAGCTCCGCCTCCAGGACGAATTTGTCGCCGTCGTCGCGGATGTCGGTGCGGAAGGCGGGCAGACTGGCATTGCTGCTGCGGAAGAAATTGCGGGTGAAGTTATCAAAGGTGTCAAACAGATTGTCGTCGCTGCGTTCGAAAGGAAGCATACCAAACATAAAAAACTCTCCTTTTCCAGTTGATTTGTTGGGAAAATAGATTAGCAAATAATTGAATCAAGTGCTAAACACGAAACAAAAGCATGGCGTTCAACCTCTTTCCGGGGCCATACGGCCCGCTGAATCTCTTTTTCTGATGTTTAGTATAGGGCCGTTTTGTGAACAAATATACACGTAATTGTGGCCAAATTGTAAACATTAGCACTCATAGTTGAAGAGTGCTAACGGAAAGACGCCCTTTACGCGGCGAAGGAAAAGGGGTATAATCGGCTGGACTGTGTACAAAAGGTGGCGAATCATGCGATGAAACGAACCAATGACCTGGGCCGTGATCCTGTGTTCCCGCTGGTGTGCCGGCTGGCCATTCCAACCATGCTGGCCCAGCTGGTCAGCGTGCTTTACAGCATCGTGGACCGGATCTACATCGGCAATCTCCCGGTCATCGGGGACCTGGCCCTGGCAGGCGTGGGGGTATGCGGCCCCATCGTGACCCTGCTCTCCTCCTTTGCCACCCTGGTGGGGCTGGGAGGCGCGCCCATTCTGGCCATGCGTATGGGGGAGGGCAATCCCAAACAGGCGGGGCGGGTCCTGTCCAACTGCTTTTTGATGCTTCTGGCGCTCTCCGGCGCCCTCACGGCCCTGTTCCTGCTGAGCAAGGAGCAGCTGCTGCTGTGGTTCGGGGCCAGCGCGGATACCTTCGGCTATGCGGACACCTATCTGACGATCTACACCGCAGGCACCTTTTTTGCCCTGATGGCGGCGGGGATGAACAGCTTCCTCATCGCCCAGGGGTTCTCCGGTCTTGGGATGGCCACAGTGGTGCTGGGGGCGGTGCTCAATATCGTACTGGACCCGCTCTTTATGTTTGGACTGGATTTGGGCGTGGCCGGTGCGGCCCTGGCCACGGTGCTCTCCCAGATGGCCTCCTGCGGTTTCGTGCTGACCGCCCTGCTGCGGCCGAAGATGCCCGTCCCCCTGCGCTGGGGGGGCTTTTCCCGGTCCATCATGCTGCGTGTGCTGGCGTTCGGATTGTCGCCCTTCCTCATCATCGCCACCGACAGCATCCTGCTCATCGTCCTGAATACGGTGCTCCAGCACTACGGCGGGGCCGAGCTGGGGGACACCCTTATTACCTGCGCCACCATCGTGCAGAGCTATCTGCTGCTCATCACCATGCCCATGGGCGGCCTGACCCTGGGCACCCAGCCGGTGATCAGCTTCAACTACGGCGCGGCCAGAGCCGACCGGATCCGGCAGGCAATGAAGTCGATCGTGGGGCTGTGCCTGGCATTCTGTGTGGGGATGACGCTTGTGACCCACACGCTGTCCCCGTATTTTGTCCGGCTGTTTACCCAAAGCCCGGAGCTGATCGAACGCTCGGTGCGGTATATCAAGATGTTCACCGCCATGATCATCCCGCTGGCCGTCCAGTATCCTCTGGTGGATGAGACCACCGCTCTGGGCCAGGTACGGCTGGCCCTGTTCTGCTCCCTGTTCCGCAAGTCGGTCTTTCTGGCGGGGCTGCTGCTGCTGCCCGCCCTGTTTTCGGCGGAAGCGACCTTCCTGTCCGAGCCCATTGCCGACGCTGTGGCCGCGAGCGTCACCACCTGCCTGTTCCTGCGCATCATCCCCAAGGTGCTGGAGCGGCGCGTCCGTGAAGCCGGGGCAGACCCGGCGCCCCGGCCCTGAAATGAGACAAGCGGCCCGGCGCATCAGCGCCGGGCCGCTTTCCAATGGATGTAACAGGGATCAGGGTTCTTTCCGCTGGCACTTCTTGGGCGTTACGCAGGTGCCCTCAGCAATGGCCACCACGATGGGCTCGTCCAGGAAATCGGCGGCGGAGTCGCTGATGTCGGGGCGGGGAACGGCCACCTTGCGGGCCTCGAACTTCATCTTGCGGGAGGTATTGCCGATGTGGGTGATCTCGCCGT
Organism: Lawsonibacter sp.; assembly: GCF_022777125.1. Taxonomy (NCBI): domain Bacteria; kingdom Bacillati; phylum Bacillota; class Clostridia; order Eubacteriales; family Oscillospiraceae; genus Lawsonibacter; species Lawsonibacter sp. The sequence goes on along the minus strand of NZ_JALFGV010000148.1, from coordinate 31,064 downwards.
AGGCCTCGATGAAATCACCGGCATACACGGGCGCCTTGAACTCAATGTTGTTATATGCGCAGAACAGGCCCTCGTCGCCGTCGCACTTGATCAGCAGCTCGGTGGCTACATCGCCGAACAGGTGCACCATGTGGGCGCCGTCCACCAGATTGCCGCCGTAGTGGGCGTCCTTTGCAGACATGCGCAGACGAATCATAGAGGTGTATTTCTTCTCATCCATGTCGATCCACTCCTACTAAAATATTTTTTGCAGGAATTCTTGCCTTCCCTATTCTACGTCTTTCCGAAGGGGTTGTCAACCGGGGAAATTCGTGCTACAATGCGCTTATCCGCTTTAAAGCGCAAAAGCGCCTGCGGGGAACGAGAAGCAAGGGAGCTTAAAGTATGGTTTCGGAACATATGGTAAAGCTGGGGATGAACCGCAACATCATGCGTGAGATCTTCGAGCATGGAAAGCGCCGGGCCAAGGTCGTGGGCGCGGAGAACGTATTGGACTTTTCCCTGGGCAACCCCAGCGTGCCGCCCCCGGCCAAGGTGAACGACACCATCCGGGCCGTGTTGGACGGGCCGTTGCATGACAGTGTCCACGCCTATACCAGCGCCCCTGGCGACCAGGGCTGCCGGGACGCGATCGCCGCCTCGCTGACCCACCGCTTCGGGGTGTTCTGCACGGGGGACGAGCTGTATCTGACCGTGGGCGCCGCCGCCGCCCTGTGCTGCTGCCTGTTCGGCCTGCATACGCCGGGGGACGAGTTTATCGTCATCGTGCCTTATTTCACCGAATACCGGGTATTCATCGAGAGCGCCGGGGCGAAGGCAGTGGAGGTTCCCGCCGCGCCCGGCACCTTTGATCTGGACCTGGCCGCCATCGAGGCCGCCATCGGGCCCAATACGAAAGGCATCCTGATCAATTCGCCCAATAACCCCGCGGGCGTGGTCTATCCCGCCGCCACCATCCGGGGGCTGGCTGATCTGCTGCACCGCAAAAGCAGCGAGTTTGGAAATCCCATTTACCTGATCTCCGACGAACCCTACCGGGAGGTGGTCTACGACGGGGTGGAGGTACCCTGGCTGCCCGCCTATTATGAGAACACTCTGGTGTGCTACTCCTACAGCAAGTGCCTCTCCCTGCCCGGCGAACGCATCGGCTATGTGCTGGTGCCCCAGAGCGTGGAGGACTGGGCCCGCGTGTACGCCGCCGTGGCCGGCGCCGGGCGGGGCATTGGGTACATCAACGCGCCCAGCCTGTTCCAGCATGTGGCGGCCGCCTGTGACGGCCTGACCGCCGATCTGAGCGTCTATGAGACCAACCGCAACCGGCTCTACCGCGGGCTGACGGAGATGGGGTATACCTGCGTCAAGCCGGACGGCACCTTCTATTTGATCTTCCAGGCCCCGGACCTGGATTCCATGGCCTTTTCCAAGCGGGCCATGAAGTATGACCTGCTGGTGGCGCCGACCGACACCTTCGGCTGCCCCGGTTATCTTCGGGTGGCCTTCTGCGTGGATACCGGACGGGTGGAAAAGGCCCTGCCGGTCTTCCGCAGGCTGGCCCAGGAGTACGGATTGTGCAAATGAGCAGAGAACTCCCCGCGGGCGGCACCAGCCGTCCGCGGGGAGCTCTCTGCCTTCAGGCGATTTTCAGGTGCGCACGCTTGAGGGCGGCGCGGATGACCAGGCACAGGGGCGGGGCGATGAGGATGGCCACGGCGGCGTTGAACAGGGAGGCGGGGACCTTCAGCGGCAGGATGCCCACGGCAACGGCAGGCGGAAGCCCCTCCACCAGCAGGCCGTCGTATGCGAAGCACTTGAAAAAGTAGAGCACGTAATAGGCGATGCAGCCGCATACCGCGCCGGCCAGACAACGGGGATAGCGGGGAGCCTCCCGATGGGCGGCGCTGCGCAGGACCCAACCGGCCGCCAGGCCCATGATCCCCTTGGTGAGAAAGGTGATCCAGCACTCGGCGGCAAAAAGAGGGTTGGTCAGGTCGTACAGGGCGGAGCCCAGACCGGAGGCCAGCCCGCCTGCAGGGCCCAGCAGCAGGCCGGACAGACAGCACATGATATTGGCCAGGGTAAAAGAGGTTTTGCCGCCGATGGCAATGGGCAGGATGATGCGCAGATAATTGCTGACAAAGACCAGAGCGGTCATCATTCCCAGGACAGCCAGAGAAACGGCGCTCATGCGGCGATTTTTCATGACGAAGCACTTCCCATCTCAATTCTTCGGACCCCATTATATCCGGGAACTGACTATACTTCAAATGCCAGATTTTAAAAATATAATAAGGTCAGAAAAGGTTGGAATGCGGAAGAAGCGACCGGCGTGCGGAGGAACACAGCGAGTGCCCTGCCTGTACAGGCAGGGCACTCGCTGAAAACCGGAAGCGCGCGGCCGCCGCTTTGGGCTGGGCCGGATCAATACCGTCCAAAGTCGCCGGAGCGGCCCTCGGTCACGTCGGCGCCGAACTCGTAATCCTTGCCGGGCAGGATGGCGTTGAGCGCGATGCCGGCAATGGCGGCGATGGCCAGGTTGGTCAGGGTCACATGGGCCTCGCCGATGGAGAAGGTGATACCGCTGGAAAAGCCCAGACCGCACACCAGGATGACGGCGGCGATGATCAGGTTGCGGGAGTTGGTGAAGTCCACCCGGTTTTCCACCACGTTGCGTACGCCGATGGCGGAGATCATGCCGTAGAGGATGAAGGATACGCCGCCGATGATGGCGGTGGGGATGGAGTTGACCAGGGCGGCAAAGGCGGGGGAGAAGGACAGGATCACCGCGTAAAGGGCGGCCAGACGGACCACCTTGGGATCATACACGCGGGAGAGGACCAGAACGCCGGTGTTTTCCCCGTAAGTGGTGTTGGCGGGGCCGCCGAACAGGCCGGCCAGGGAGGTGGCGATACCGTCCCCGATGAGGGTGCGGTGCAGGCCGGGGTCCTGAATGAAGTTTTGGCCCACGGTGGCGGAGATGGCGGACATATCGCCGATGTGCTCCATCATGGCGGCGATGGCGATGGGAGCCATGACCAGGATGGAGGTCACGTCAAACTTGGCGATCGAGCCGCCGAAGTCGGTGATGAAGGGCTGGAAGCCAAGGATCCGGGAGGCCGCCACGGAGGAGAAGTCCATCAGAGGCACCACCTCGCCGGCGGCATTGAGGGCGGTGGCGCCCATGGCGCTGGCGATCACGGCCACGAGATAGGGGACCACCACACCCAGGAGGATGGGGATGATCTTGATCATGCCGCGGCCCCAGATGTTGCAGACCACGATGACCGCGATGGACAGGATGGCCAGCCACCAGCAGGAGGAGGCGTTGGTCACGGCGGAGGGGGCCAGGTTCAGGCCGATGAGGATGATGATGGGGCCGGTGACCACGGGGGGGAGAAAGCGCATGACCCGCTTGACGCCCACCAGCTTGATAATGGCGGCCAGGATGACGTACAGCAATCCGGCGACCACGATGCCGCCGCAGGCATATTGAAGCTTGACGGCCGGGTCCATTCCGGCGTATTTGCCGGTGTCCAGGGCCGCCACGGCGGCAAAGCCGCCCAGATAGGCGAAGGAGGAGCCCAAGAAGGCGGGCACCTTCATTTTCGTGCAGACGTGGAAGAACAGAGTGCCGATTCCGGCGAAGAACAGAGTGGTCTGGATGGACAGGGGCAGGCCGTAGCCCTGGACCAGAATGGGGACCAGGACGGTGGCGCCGAACATGGCGAACATGTGCTGAAGACCCAGAATGAGCATCCTGGGCAGGCCCAGCCGGCGGGCGTCATAGATCGGTTCGCTTCCGGTGATGTGTTTCTTTCCCATAGTTTTCTCCTCTCTCATATCCCGTGGACGGCGCTTGTGCAGAAAAAAAGCAATCACCCTTCCCAAAGGAAAAGCAATTGCCCATCAAACGGAACAAAACGCGGGGAAAACGGGAAACAGTTTCATACACACTGCAGTCCTGTTCACGTCTGCCCGCCTCCGTCCACTCTAAAGTCTGCTCTATACTAGCAGAAATCGCGCGATATGGCAAGGGGAAATTTGCGGGATTTGTTGCTTTACCAAAAGAAAGCACGAAAGCAGGGGCGGGGTTGGAGCTTCTGCGGATTGACAGGGTCCGTGCCGGTCCGGTAAAATTGAATTTACCATTTGTTTTACTAAGGTAAGGTGAACGCCCTATGAAAAAGCCCTTCGTTACGCTGGAGCAGCTCCAAGGCATCACGCAGGCCTATCCCACGCCCTTTCACCTCTACGATGAGAAGGGAATCCGGGAGAACGCCCGGCGGCTGAAGGAAGCGTTTGCGTGGAACCCGGGGTACCGGGAGTATTTTGCCGTCAAGGCCACGCCCACCCCCGCGATCCTGAAGCTGCTGCGGGAGGAGGGGTGCGGCGTGGACTGCTCCTCGCTCACCGAACTGATGCTGGCGGAGAAATGCGGCTTTTCCGGCCGTGAGATCATGTTCTCCTCCAATGAGACCCCGGCGGAGGAGTTTGCGCTGGCGGCCCGGCTGGGCGCCACCATCAATCTGGACGATTTTACCCACATCGACTTTTTGAAGCAGACCATCGGCTTTATCCCGGAGACCATCTCCTGCCGCTTTAACCCGGGCGGCGTGTTCCGCCTGGGGGAGAGCAAGGAGGGCTTCCAGGTCATGGATACGCCGGGGGATTCCAAGTACGGCTTTACCCGGGAACAGCTTTTTGAGGGATTTCGAACGCTCAGGAGCATGGGGGCCAAGCGCTTCGGACTCCATGCGTTCCTGGCCTCCAATACCTTGTCCAACGAGTATTACCCGGCCCTGGCCGCCATCCTGTTCCGGCTGGCGGTGGAGCTGCGGGATCAGACGGGGGCCGACGTAAGGTTCATCAACCTCTCCGGCGGCGTGGGCATTCCGTACCGCCCCGACCAGAGCGAGAACGACATTGCGGTCATTGGCGCAGGCGTGCGGAAGGCCTATGAAGAGATCCTGGTGCCTGCGGGGATGGGGGACGTGGCCCTCTGCACCGAACTGGGCCGCTTCCTGCTGGGGCCCTACGGGTGCCTGGTCACCCGCGCGATCCACGCCAAGCACACCTATAAGGAGTATATCGGCGTGGACGCCTGCGCCGCCAACCTGATGCGCCCCGCCATTTACGGGGCGTACCACCACATCACCGTCATGGGCAAGGAGGACGCGCCCTGCGACCATAAGTACGACGTGGTGGGCTCCCTGTGTGAAAACTGCGACAAATTCGCCGTGGACCGTATGCTCCCCCGGATCGACAGGGGGGATCTGCTGGTCATCCATGATACCGGCGCGCACGGATTTTCCATGGGCTATAACTACAACGGCAAGCTCCGCTCGGCGGAGCTTCTGCTCCAGGCCGGCGGCGGGATCCGGCTGATCCGCCGGGCCGAGACTCCGGAGGACTATTTTGCCACGATGGTGTTTGAATGAGTGACGGGCAGCAGCGCCGGGAAGGGAGATGCCGCCCGGCGGGAACAGGGGCGCCGGCAGGCGTGCCGCCCCTGTTCTTACCGATCCCTGTGGACGCAAGGGCGAGCGAGGAGACCTGCCTGAAAGGGAAAACGGCATTTTGCCGAATGTGGGCTATGGGCGCATGACTCTTATTTCAGCCGTGCCAGCAGCCGTTCCAGCAGGCCGCGGCGGCGCTCTTGGGAAACAGGCGGGTGGGCGGCGGCCTCTTGAGCCTGCGTCACGGCCTCGGCCATCATGGCCGCCTGAGCGTCCAGGACGGGCGCTGCTTCGGGTCTCGGGATGGGGGAATAGCTCCCGTCGGGACCCAGCAGCCGGGCTTTTGCATTGTCGGTACAGAGCAGGGTGATATAATGGGCGATCTGCCGCCGGATGGCCGGGTCGAGGACGGGGCAGGCGATCTCCACCCGCCGTTCGGTATTGCGGGTCATAAAATCGGCCGAGCCGATATACATACTGGCGTCCTCGCCCGTACCGAAGGCAAACACGCGGGGATGCTCCAGAAAGCGCCCCACGACGGAAAAGATCCGGATATGGTCGGTCAGGCCGCTCACGCCGGGGCGCAGACAGCAGATGCCCCGTACGTTCATCACCACCTCTACGCCCGCCTGGCTGGCTTCGGCCAGCTTGTCGATGAGCTGGCGGTCGGTCACGGAGTTGACCTTGATGAAAATGTGGGCGGGGATCCCCTGACGGGCCTTGGCGATCTCCTCCTCCATCTTTTCCAGCAGCCTGGGCTTGAGGCTGCAGGGCGCCACCAACAGGTGGTGATACGTGCCCTCCAGGTTGGAGGTGGCCATGTTCTGGAAGAAGGACGCCGCGTCGGCGCCGACGGCGCTCTGGGCGGTCATCAGACAGAAGTCGGTGTAGAGCCTGGCCGTCTTCTCATTGTAGTTGCCCGTACCGATCTGAGTGATGTATTGGATGTGGGAGCGCTCCCGCCGGGTGATCAGACAGATCTTGGAGTGGACCTTGTATCCCTCAAAGCCGTAGAGCACCGTGCACCCGGCCTCCTCCAGCCGCTCTGCCCAGGCGATGTTGTTCTGCTCATCGAACCGTGCCCGCAGCTCCATGAGGACCGTCACATCCTTCCCGTTCTCTGCGGCGGCGGCCAGATACTCCACCAGCTTGGCGGTAGAAGAGAGCCGGTAGATGGTGATCTTGATGGAGAGCACCGCGGGGTCGGCGGCGGCTTCCTTTACCAGCTTTAAAAAGGGCTCCATCGCATGGAAGGGGTAGTAGAGCAGCACGTCCCGCCGGAGGATCTGCGGGATCAGCGGCTCGCCCTTCACCAGCTCCCGGGGCCACTGGGGCGTGTACTTGGGATAGCACAGCGCGGCGACGGTCTCCGGCGGCAGGAGCGTCTCCAGCGCGTACACGTAGCCCAGCGCCAAAGGGGCGCGGGAGGAGAAGACCTGGGCGGGGGACAGCTCCAGCCGGCGGCAGAGGAAGCCGGTCAGGGCCTGGCCCGCTTCGCCCTGGATCTCCAGACGGACGGGGGAGAGGCGTGCGCGCTTTTTCAGCACCTTCTGCATGTGTACCCGAAAGTCCTCGCCCACGTCGTAATCCTCGTCCTCCGGGCTGATATCGGCGTTGCGGGTAACGGCCACGACGCATTTGGACTCCACCTCGTAGGTATCAAAGAGCGTTTCGGCATAAAACAGGACCACCTGCTCCGTAAGCACATAGCGTACGCCCCGCTCCTCCAGACGCAGGAAGGGAGGAAGCGCCCTCGGTATGGGCACCAGCCCGAAGCAGGGCTGACCCTCCCGCCGGAGGGAGAGCGCCACCGTCAGGGCCTTGGAAGGCAGGTGGGGGAAGGGATGATGGGCGTCCACCACCATGGGAGAGAGCACCGGAGCCACATAATCCCGAAACCAGCGCTCCACCTGCTTGCGGCCCTTCACGTCCAGTTCCTCCACGCCCAGGCTGCAGATATTGCAGGAGCGCAGGCGCGTCTCCAGCTGTGCGAAGGTCTTGTCCCGGCGCTTGTAAAGGGGCGGTACCGCCCGGCACACAGCCTGGAGCTGTTCGGTGGGGGTCAGGCCGCTCTTGCTGTCCACATGCGCCTGCCTGGAAAGGGTCATGTCGTAAATGGAGCCGACCCGGATCATGAAAAATTCGTCCAGATTGCTGGTAAAGATGGCGGCGAACTTCAGCCGTTCAAACAGCGGCACGGATTCGTCGGTGGCCTCTTCCAGCACGCGTTCGTTGAATTTCAGCCAGGAGAGCTCCCGCTCCTGGGTATAGCGCGTATCCACGGCTTTAGTCATGCTGCGTTACCCCCATCACACGGTTCATAAGATAACCCTCCCGCACGCCGCAGGCGCTCACCGAGACGGTCTCGACCCCATAGGACTTCATCACGGCGTTGAGAATGATGAGGCCCGGCAGAATGGTATGCACCCGGTCGGGCGCGGAGCGCAGGATCTGCCGAAGCGTGTCCCGGTCCCCTTTTTTCAGTCCCTTGTAAAGGGTCTGCAGCTCTCCGGCGGGGATGATCCGGTTGTCCGGGTCCGTTCCGGCCAAGTCGTTGCACAGCTTGGCGGCGGCCCGTATGGTGCCGCCCACGCCGGTCAGGTGCCTGCACCGGACCTTGGCGGTCCTGGCGCGCTCCAGCTCGGCCTCCACCTGCTCCCGAATGGCGCGGCGCTCCTCCCGGGTGGGGAAGAGGCCCGCCACATACCTGGTGTACAGGGACAAGGAACCCATGGGAAGCGAGCAGCCGGAAGAGATGCGTCCGCCGTCATAGGCCACAAGCTCCGTCGAGCCGCCGCCGATGTCGGTCAGCAGGCCGGAAGAAGCGCCGCCTCCCGCGGCGGCGCCCTGGAAGGAAAGCGCGGCCTCGTCCGCGCCGGAGAGGACCTCCACGGTCAGGCCGGTCACCTCCCGTATGGTCTGCACAGCGTCCTCGGTGTTGACAATGTTGCGCAGAGAGGCGGTGCCGAAGACGTACAGGTCATGGAGGCCGAAGTTATCCAGCAGGGCGCGGAACCCGGCCAGCGTCCGGCAGGCCACCAGGATGCCGCTGTCGGAGAGCGCGCCGTCCTTGATATAGCCTGCCAGCCCGGCCATCACTTTTTTGTTCAGCAGCAGCTTGAACTGCGTCCCCTCCCAGCGGTAGATGGACAGCCGGATGGTGTTGGAGCCTACGTCCGCAATGCCGCATTTCATGGAAAGCACCTCGCTTTGTTCGGATTGGTTTGCATTCGCCTTAGTTTACGCGCTTTCCGGGCGGATATCAATGGGATTTACGAAAGCTTTACATGGGATCCGTGTCCGTATCCGCCGCGGCGCCGGCCTCCAGGCAGCAGGCTTCCTGTGCCGCGCGCCGGGCGGCGATCAGCGCCAGATTGTCCCCCAGCACGGTGAAAAAGGCCGCCAGTACGCCCAGCTCATCGTTGGACCGGTCCTGGGCCAGCTGGAAGGATACCAGCGCGGCGATGACCAGAAGCGCTTCTCCGGAAGGGCCCGATGTACATGCCATTTCGCCACCTCCTCTGCCCATTTTACGGCGAAAGCCGCCAAAGGTGCCGGTGGACGGGCGGGAAGCGCTGTGGTATAATAGCCGCGATACGGCTGCTATACCGCTTTGACCGGCACGGTTCGCGCCCGCCCTGCGGCCTTCCGCCGCGAAGGGGGCCGGATACCGAGAAGCGCCCCGCATTTCGCGGTATCCCGGCGGCGTTAGCGCCTGTTTCAAAACCGAAACGGCGTCGGATGAGCGGCCGTTTTGCCGTTGTGCGCCCCAATGGCCGCCGGTTTGGCGGACGACGAAGACGAGCGGGAGGAGTTTTTATGGAATACCGTACTTGGCCGGCGCTGGATGCCAGGGTCTCCCTGTTGGGCTTCGGCTGCATGCGCTTTCCCACGGACGATGCGGGATGCGTACAGGAGGACGCTGCCGCCGCCATGCTCCGCCGGGCGCTGGAGGCGGGGGTCAATTACATCGACACCGCCTATTTTTATCATGAGGAGCAGAGCGAGCGCGTCCTGGGCCGCGTCCTGGCGGACGTGCCCCGGGAGCGCTATTACCTGGCCACCAAGCTGCCTACCTGGAAGGTGGAGTCCCTGGAGGACGCACAGCGCTTCTTCACCACTCAGCTGGAGCGGCTGAATACGGATCACTTTGACTTCTATTTGCTGCATACCCTCAACCGGGACCGCTGGCGAGCGATGGTGGAGCTGGGCGTGGTGGACTGGTGTGTCCAAAAGCAGCGGGAAGGGGCGATCTGCCGCTTCGGGTTTTCGTTCCACGACGGGTATGACGTCTTCGAGGAGATCCTGAGTTTCCGGAAATGGGATTTCTGCCAGATCCAGTTCAACTATCTGGATACGGATATCCAGGCGGGCGAGCGGGGATATGCGCTGGCGGAGCAGCTGGGGGTGCCGCTGGTGATCATGGAGCCGGTGAAAGGGGGCGCGCTGGCCGATCTGCCGGAGGATCTGGCCGCCCGGCTGCGGCGGGCGCGTCCGGGCGCGTCGATGGCCTCCTGGGCCCTGCGCTGGGCGGCCGGCCGCGCCAATGTGCTCACCGTTCTCAGCGGGATGAGCACCCTGGAACAGGTGGAGGACAATGCGGCCACCTTTACCCGGTTCCAGCCCCTGACGCAGGCGGAACTGGCCTTGGTGGAGGAGACGGCCGCGGCCCTGCGCGCGCGGGTGAAAAACGGCTGCACCGGCTGCCGCTACTGCATGCCCTGCCCTGCCGGAGTGAATATCCCGGAAAATTTCCAACTGTGGAATCAGACGGCCAAGACCCAAAACGGCGCCTCCGCCTGGCGGCCCTGGCATGTGAATTTCGGGGAGGAGGACAAGGCAAAAAACTGCGTGCGCTGCGGCAGGTGCGTTCCGCTCTGCCCCCAGGGCATCCCCATCCCGGACGATCTGGCCCGCGCCCAGGCGGAGCTGGACGCCATCCCCAAACCGTAGAAGCGCTCGGGACCGCGTTGACGCCCTGCCGCGGCCGGAACGCCTGAAAAGCGCCCCGCCCCCTTTCCTCCGCTTCGGTTCGGAGGATGGGGGCGGGGCGCTTTTACGATCTTTTGGCAGGGGAAAACGGGCGCCTTGGCAGATCGGAACAGGGCCGGGCGCCGTTTCCGGCCCGCGTGCATATTACCGCGGGCCTTCCTCAAAGACCTCGATCAGGTTGCCGGCGTTGTCGGTGATGAATACGTCGTACGTGCCGTCGATCTCGGCGACCTTGACGATGGATACGCCCAGCGCCTCCAGCTCGGCCTTGGCTTTGGGGCCGTCCACAACGCCCAGGGCCATGTGCTTGTTTCCGTGGGTCATCAGATCCTCATTGGGAACGCTGCGCCCGGCGGGCAGAGGATGGGCGCCGGGGACCTGGAAAAGCTCCAGCTGAAAGCCGGGGCCCTGCATGTGGCTGACCTTCGCGTCGATGCCGGGGATCACGGAGCGGTGGATGACGGTAAAGCCAAAGATCCGCTCATACCAGGCGATGCTCGCCTCCAGATCGGGCACGCTGATGGCAAAATGGTTGATGCCGTTGACGGCGATGGGCATAGTACCCCTCCTGTCCAGCTTACTATGGAGGTATGCTGATGCATACGGAACAAAGCCAATTGGCTTTGTTCCGGTGCAGGGTTTTTGGCAGATGAGCCGGAAAACCTTGCACCTTCCGCTGGAGCAATACGGCGCTCCAGTGGAAACACGAATAAATGGCTTGGCGGTTTATTCAGGAGACATTATTATAGCGGATCTGGGGGAAAATGTACAGAAAAAAGCGCGGCGCAGCGAGGGCGTCCCCCAAGGCCCCGGCCTTTTCCGGACGTCCCGCTGCGCCGCCCCCGCTGGGGCGTCAGAAATCATACTGCCCGCCCGTCAGGCTGCGGACAAAGGCCTGCATCTCGTCCTTGGAGTTGATAGTGTGGGTATGCTCGATCAAATCCCGCTGCCGGTCGGGGGAGAGCTCGGAAAAGTAGGCCATGGCCTGGGGATACTGGGCCAGCGCCATTCCGAAGCCCATGGGCAGTTCCGCAATGGGGTTGAAGCCTTCCTGATACATAAGCAGTCTCCTTTCCTTCAGCGCTTAGTATGCGCAGAAAGGCGCGGGAGTAACCGCTATGGCGGAGGAATTGATCAAATACCCGCCCCGCCGTTCCATTTCCAGTCCCGGATCTCGGGCATGTCCTCGCCGTGGGCGGTGATATACTGCTTGTGCTCCACCAGCTTGTCCCGCATGAGCTGGATCAGGAACGCGCCCCGGTTGCCCAGCTGGGGCAGACGCTTGACGGTGTCGATGACCAGATCGAAGCGGTCGATGTTGTTCTGCACCCGCATGTCGAAGGGGGTGGTGATGGCCCCCTCCTCCTTGTAGCCCCGCACGTGCAGGTTTTTATTGCGGCGGCGGTAGGTCAGCTCATGGACCAGGGTGGGGTAGCCGTGAAACGCGAAGATGATCGGCTTATCGGCGGTGAAGATGGCGTCGTAATCCTCGTCCCGCAGGCCGTGGGGATGCTCGGTATGGGGCTGGAGCTTCATCAGGTCCACCACGTTGACGACCCGCAGCTTGATCTCGGGCAGATACTTGCGCAGGATCGTCACGGCCGCCAGGGTCTCCAGCGTGGGCGTCTCCCCGCAGCAGGCCAGCACGGCGTCGGGCTCGGCGCCCTGGTCGTTGGAGGCCCACTGCCAGATACCGATGCCGTGGGTGCAGTGCTTGACCGCCTGGTCCATCGTCAGCCACTGGGGGCGCGGGTGCTTGGAGGTGATCATGACATTGACGTAATTCCGGCTTTTGATGCAGTGGTCGAAGATCCACAGCAGGCAGTTGGCGTCGGGGGGCAGATAGAGACGCACCACGTCGGCCTTTTTGTTGGCCACATGGTCCAGAAAGCCCGGGTCCTGGTGCGTGAAGCCGTTGTGGTCCTGCTGCCAGACGTTGGAGGAGAGCACATAGTTCAGCGACGCCACATCCTGCCGCCAGGGCAGCTGGGAGGCCACCTTCAGCCATTTGGCGTGCTGGGAGACCATAGAGTCCACGATGCGGATAAAGGCCTCATAGCTGTTGAAAAACCCGTGCCGCCCGGTGAGCAGATAGCCTTCCAGCCAGCCCTGACACAGGTGTTCGGAGAGCATGGCGTCCATAATGCGCCCGTCGGGGGAAAGCAGCTCGTCCCCCTCCAGCTGCTGGGCGTCCCAACGGCGGGGGCTGGCCTGGAAGGCGGCCTCCAGCCGGTTGCTCAGGGCTTCGTCCGGGGCGAAGACCCGGAAGTTCCGGGCCTTGGCGTTGAGTTTGAGCACGTCCCGCACATAGGGGCCCAACTGGGCCATATCCTCCGTCTCCACCGCGCCGGGGGCGGGCACGTCCAGAGCGTATTTGGTGAAATCCGGGGTGCGCAGGTCCCGCAGCAGCAGTCCGCCGTTGGCGTGGGGGTTGGCCCCCATGCGGCGTTCCCCATCAGGCATCAGTGCGCGGAGGATAGGGGCGGGCGCGCCGTTTGCATCGAAGAGCTCCTCCGGATGGTAGCTGTGCAGCCAGTCCTCCAGCATCTGCAGATGCTCCGGGTGGTCCTGGTCGATGGGCAGGGGGATCTGGTGGGAACGGAAGGTACCCTCTACCGGTATGCCGTCCACCCGGGCGGGGCAGGTCCAGCCCTTGGGCGAGCAAAAAACGATCATGGGCCAGCGGGGGCGCTCGGTCTCCCCGTTTTCCCGGGCGCTGACCTGGATGCGCTGGATCTCACGGATCGACCAGTCCACAGCCGCGGCCATCCTCTGGTGCATCTGCTCCGGGCTGCCGCCCTCCACAAAGCGGGGCGTCCAGCCGCAGCCTTTGAAGAAGTCCTCTGCCTCGTCCCGCGTGATGCGGGCAAAGACGGAAGGACTTGCCATCTTATAGCCGTTCAGATGCAGGATGGGCAGCACGGCGCCGTCGGTGACGGGATTCAAAAACTTGTTGGAGTGCCACGCAGCGGCCAGAGGAGCGGTCTCCGCCTCTCCGTCGCCCACCACGCAGGCGGCGATCAGGTCGGGGTTGTCCATCACCGCGCCGAACGCATGGGAAAGGGAATACCCCAGCTCGCCCCCCTCGTTAATGGAACCGGGGGTCTCGGGAGCACACTGGCAGCCCACGCCGCCGGGGAAGGAGAACTGCTTGAACAGACGGCGCATTCCCTCCTCGTCCTGGCTCACATTGGGATAGAGCTCGCTGTAGGTCCCCTCCAGGTAGGTCTGGGCCACCGCGGCGTTTCCGCCATGGCCGGGACCGCAGACGTAGATCATGTCCAGGTCATAGCGGAGGATGGCCCGGTTCAGGTGGGTGTAGATGAAATTCTGCCCCGGCACGGTGCCCCAATGCCCCACGATGTGCTTTTTCAAATGCGCGGGCTTGAGTGGTTCCCGAAGCAGGGGGTTATCCAGCAGGTAGAGCTGGCCTGCGGAGAGATAGTTGGCCGCACGCCAGTATGCGTCGATCTTTTTGAGCATGTCCTGGGTCAAGGGCCCCTTCTTAGACATGCGGGTAGAAGTTTTAGTGGTGAGCTTGGCCTTGTTGATGGCAGGTTTGGCCAAAGTAACGACCCCCTTAACCGAGATTATCATGCTGCTTATTATACATCGGGAGGATGGAAAAAGAAAGAGCCGGCTTTTGAAAAAAGGCTTGACGTGGAGCGCGCTCTAAGTAATAAGGTATTTGTATCCGGAAACTGGAGGCGGCGCCATGGAAGAGGGCGGCGGCGGCGCGATGTTTCCCCAGGGAGAGCCAAACCCCTTCGGGGGGGTTACAGGCCGGGGCGATCTGAATATGCTGGCGGAGCAGGGCGTAGCCATCGGCAGCGTGACCTTTGAGCCTGGCTGCCGTAACCACTGGCACATCTGTCATGCGCAGCGGGACGGAGGACAGATCCTGCTGTGCACCGGCGGACAGGGCTGGTATCAGGCGTGAAACGGCCGCAAAACGGGACGGATAAAACAGAGAAGGAGCAATCATAATGTCGGAAAGCGTATTACTGCTGTCGGCCAGCCCCCGCAGGGGCGGAGCAGCGGAACCAACTGGCGGCACATATGGCCGATCTGCAGGCGTCCCTGGACCGGCTCAATGATAAAATCGAGCGCTGCGAGCAGGGGCTGATGACCAGGGAGAAGCAGCTTCTGCGGCAGAATCGAACGGACTGAGGCTGAGAAAAGGCGCGGCATTGCCGCGCCTTTTCTGCCGCTTATACGCCGCCTAAGGTGGTGAGATGTAAGTGCTCCAGAGAAACAGAGGCCCCGTCGTAGCGCACGTCGGCCGTAACGGAGGCAAAATAGCACGGAGTACCCAGCCCCTGAAGGAGCACCCCCGTCCCATACACGCCGGTAAAGCTTCCGTCCCGGTAGCGATAGAAGGTCCGGTCGAGAAAACAGAGCGGAGCATCCCCGGCGGGCTCCGGATCCTGGTCTCCCAGACGGTAGGAGACGCGCTCATCCGGTAAGGCGGCGGTGACGGTACGGCTGCCGGGATCGTAGGCGTACGCCACTTGTTGGGCCAGCAGCGCGTCCACATCGGAGTCAGTGAGTCCGCAGTCGGTCCAGCCGCCGCCCTCCTCCGGCGCATAGAAGTGCAGCTCGAACACATGGCTGCGGGTGTGGTTGCGTATCATGTACTTGACGGCCAGCTCCGATGCGCCGTCTCCGTCAAAATCCGCCCACCAGAGCTCCGGAAGAACGGGTTCCACCGCGGGGAGGTACGCCTGGTCGAAGGGGGTCAGGGTATCGCCCCGGCGCAGAAGTACGCCGGAGAAGTCGGCGTCCTCCAGGACGCTCCCGCCATAGCCATACAGGGCGATGTCCTGTTCCGGCAGTTCCGAGAGCAGATAAAACGCCTGAGCGCCTGCAAGGATCTCCTCCGGCGCGGCGGGTACGGCGGGAAGGTCGTCCACGGTGACGCCCTCCCACCAAAGCGGCTCGGGCGCGGCGGTGGGAAGCGGCGGCTCCACAGGCGCGGGGCCTGGCGTGTCCGGCGCGGGGACCGGCTGAACCGGAGACCGCGCGCAGCCGAAGAGAAGCAGGGACAGCAAAAGCAGTGGAAGCAGCAGCTTTTTCATGGCTTATTCCTCCAATCGGGCAAGCTTGGTGCGGTAGAGGCGGCGGTAAAGGACCAGGGCCAGCAGACTGGAAAAACCTTCGGCCAGGAGGAAGGACAGCCAGATCAGGCGGGGGGCGAGCAGACCCAGCACCAGCGCTGCGGGCAGGAGAAGGACCACCTGCCGCAGCAGGGAGAGGATCAGACTGAGCATGGGACAGCCCAGGGCCTGGAAGGAGGAGCTGAAGATGATGCCTACCGCCGCAAACACGAAGGAAAGGGATACCAGCCGCAGGGCGGGCACGCCGTCGGCCAGGACGGCGGCGTCGGCGTTGAACAGGCCCAGCAGCGGGCCGGGAACGAGCAGGAGCAGCAGCGTGCCCGCCGCCAGGAGACCTGCGGCGATGATCAGGGCAAAGTGGATCAGGCCTGTAATCCGTTCGCGCTTTTTGGCGCCGTAATTGAAGCTGACCACCGGGATCAGGCCGTTGTTGAGGCCGTAGACCGGCATAAAAAGGAAGGACTGGAGCTTAAAATAGGCGCCCAGGATAAACACGCCGGTGGCGGAGAAAAAGGACAGGAGCTTATTCATCCCCAGGGTCATGACGGTGGCCAGAGACTGCATGACCATGGCGGGAAAGCCGATTTTCAGGATCTCCAGAATGACGGAACGCGAGGGGCGGAAACCGCGCGCCTGGAGGACGAGCACCCGGCTGCGGCGCACCAGAAGCAGACCTACGGTCATACCGACCAGCTGTCCGATCACGGTGGCCAGGGCGGCCCCGGCCACCTCCAGGCGGGGGAACGGCCCCAGACCGAAAATGAGCAGGGGGTCCAGGAGCAGATTGACCACCGCGCCGATGCCCTGGATGCACATGGGCCCCACCGCGTCTCCGCTGGCCTGGAGCACCCGCTCCCCCGAAAACTGCATACACACGCCGAGCGAGCCCGCGGTGACGATGGCAAGGTACTGACTGCCGTAGTCGACGACCTGCGGTACGTCGGAGAACAGCGCCAGAAAGGGGCGGCTGAACAGCACGCCCGGGATCAGAAAGATCAGCCAGCAGCACAGGTAGAGGAAGTAGCCGTTCATTGCCACGGCGCTGGCCTCGGCGGGGCGGCGTTCCCCCAAGCGGCGGGAGAGTATGGTGTTTACGCCGACGCCGGTCCCCACGCAGATGGAAATCATCAGGGTCTGTACCGGATAGGCCAGGGACAGCGCCACAAATCCGTCGGTGCTGAGCTGGGCCACGAACATGCTGTCCACCAGATTATACAGGGCCTGGATCAGCATGGAGAGCATCATGGGCCATGACATATGCAGCAGCAGCCTGCGTACCGGCATGACCGCCATTTTGTTTTCTTCCAAAGGAATCCCTCCGTAAAACCGGTCCGCCCCAAAGAAACATCGGGGCGCATCCATGCGCCCCGATTCCAGCCCCCGGGCGGCGTGGCGGCCCGCCCGGGGCGAACGCGTTACAGCGCTCTGGTATAGCGAAGGTCCACACAGACGGTGTCGTGGGGGAAAACGATATCCTCCCGGGTGCCGTCCCAGGAGAAGCCGTGGCGCGCATAGAAACGGCGCGCACCCTCGTTTTCCCGCAGCACCATCAGATAGACGCCGGGAAAGCCGTGTTCCCTCAGCCGCCGCAGGACCTCATCCATCAGCAGGGAACCATAGCCCCTGCGTTTCTCATCCGGGTGGGTGTAAAAAGAGATGATCTCGCCCCAGCCCTCATATCCCTCCGAACGGAAGCATACCAGGCTGTTCTGCGCAGGACCCGGACCCATGCGGGCCGGGCCGTAGGTGGCGCAGGCCACTGGGGTATCGTCCCGGCAGAGAAGAAGGCCGCGGCAGCGGCCGGTCTCGTAATCCGCATGAAAAAAGGGGATCCAGCGCTCGTCGGTGATCTCGGCGGCCATGTAGTCCGCGGGGATCGCGTCCGAATATGTGCTCCGCCAGCCCAAGGCGTGGAGCAGGCTCATGGCCGCGAAGTGCTCCCCGGTGCAGGCATCCGTAAAATGCAGATGGCCCATAGGGATCTCCTCCTCCGCCCGGCCCAGGGCGGGCGCGCGGCCGCGCCGGGACCCTCCGTGCAGACGCCGGTGAAGCGAAGCTCAGACCGGGGCGCGCTCCGCCCCGGCCTGCCGCTGAGGCTCCTGTTTGGCCAGCCCCCGGGCATTGGCCAGCATCAGCTTGATGCGGTTTTCCTGGTTGATCTTGGTGGCGCCGGGGTCGTAGTCGATGGCAACGATATTGGAATTGGGGTAATCGTCCTTGAGCTTGCGGATCATGCCCTTGCCTACGATGTGATTGGGCAGGCAGCCGAAGGGCTGGGTGCAGACGATGTTGGGCGTTCCGGAGTGGATGAGCTCCAGCATCTCGGCGGTGAGCAGCCAGCCCTCGCCCATCTTGTTGCCCTCGCCCAGGTAGCCCTGGATCAGGCGGCGCAGGTCCTCAAAGGTACCGGGCGCCCGGAAGCCGCCCTTCTCCATGGCGGCGATCATGGCCCGCTGGCACTTTTCGACATAGCCCTTAAAAATCTGGCAGACCTTCTTTTTCAGCCAAAGGCCGCCGTAAATGCCCACGTCCACCTCGCGGTTATAGATCTTGAAGATGATAAAGTCGGTCAGACCGGGCACCACCGGCTCAGCTCCCTCGGAAAGGAGAAACTGCTCCAGGTTATTGTTGCCCAAAGGGGAATATTTGATGTAGATCTCGCCCACCACGCCGACCCGGGGCTTGGCCTCGCCCGCCACAGGGATCGCCTGGAAGGCGGCCACCAGCTTGTCGAAGTTTTCCACCATGCTCTGGAAGGAAAGACCCTCGCCCCGGTTCATCGCCTCCAGAAGGGCTTTTTCGCAGGCGTCGATGGTCTGGTCGGTCTGGCCGGAGGCGACCTCGTAGGGCCGCACCTGGTTGGCGCACTGGACGATGAGGTCCCCGTACATCATGGCGAAGATGGCCTTGCGCAGGGTGCCAAGGCCCAGCTTGAAGCCGGGGTTGGGCTCCAGGCCGGAGAGATTGATGGAAATGACGGGGATGAAGCTCAGATCGGCTTTTTCCAGAGCCTTGCGCAGCAGATGGATGTAGTTGGACGCGCGGCAGCCGCCGCCGGTCTGGGTGATCAGCAGAGCCACCTTATGCAGGTCGTACTTGCCGCTTTTCACCGCGTCGATGAGCTGGCCGATGACCAGCAGGGCGGGATAACAGGTGTCGTTATGGACGTATTTGAGGCCCTCGTCCACGATGCCCCGATGATTGGTGGTGAGCATCTCCACCCGGAAGCCTTCGGTCTCCAGGATGCGGGCCATCAGGCCAAAGTGTACGGGCAGCATGGTGGGGAAGAGCAGGGTATATTCCCGCTTCATCTCCTTCGTGAACAGGAGGCGCCCGTTCTTGTCGTATACTAACTCAGCCATGTTTCAGGTTCCTTTCGGTATTGCGTATAAATATCCAAAGGCGGGGCGAAAACCCGCTCCGATGGCTACGTTTTGAGAAAGAATATGGCTCTGGCCGTGCGGTAAAAGGGTACGATCTCCCGGCGGAGCAATTCATCCTTCAAAAGCGCGGTGAGGTTGACCGCCAGCCCCCAGCGGCACGGTCTCCGGGCAGGGGAGAGACGGAAGGCAGAAGTGACGGGCGTCTCCGATCTCGTAGCCGAAGGGGGCCAGGCCCGCCTCGATCCGCCGGCAGTTCTGGGGGAGAAAGAGCCATTCGGCCTGTCGGGGCAGCAGGGTTTCCCCGGCCCGGGGGAGCAGACGCTCCCGGCAGGCTGCCGCCAGCTTGCCGTTTAGAACGGCGATCTCCCCAAAAGGCGTGCCGCCGCTGTACGCCCGCATTCCGGACCGATCCTGCCCGGGGAGCGCCACATTTCCCGGGCAATCAAGAAGTTCTGCGCTGCACCCGAGATCCAACGCCAGCTGTTCCCTTGCGGCGGCCCAAACGGTATCCCTATCCGTCCCTGTGTTTCCTGGCGTCCATGGCGGCCATCAGGGAGCGTACCCGGATCTTGACCGCGCCCAGGTTGCTGATGTCGTCGATCTTGAGCTGGGTGTACAGCTTGCCGCCGTTCTCCAGGATGGAGCGCATCTCGTCGGTGGTGATGGCGTCGGTACCGCAGCCGAAGCTCACCAGCTGCACCACCTGCATATCCGGCTGGGTGCAGACATACCGGGCGGCGTTGTACATGCGGGACTGGAAGGTCCACTGGTTGAGCACCTTCCGGGGGGCGTAGCCCTCCAGATAGCTCAGCGCATCCTCTGTGACCAGCACGAAACCGAACGATGTGATGAGGTCGTTGATGCCGTGGTTGATCTCCGGGTCGATGTGATAGGGCCGTCCGCAGGCCACGATGATGGGCATATCATGGGCCCGGGCGTATGCGATGTACTGCTTGCCGGTCTCCCGCACGTCATGGACATAGGCGTCGTATGCCTCATAGGCCGCCCTGGCCGCGGCGGCGGTCTCCCGCTTGGGGATGTCGAACGTATCATACATCATCTGGGCCACGCGTTTTTCAAAGTCTTTATGCCGCCACAGTCCTACATAGGGGTCCAGGAACCGGGTCTGCTTCAGGGCGGGCACATTGGCCGCCAGCAGCTCGGGATAGTAAGCCACCACAGGACAGTTGTAGTGGTTGTCTCCGATGCCCTCGTCGTTGTTGTAGGACATGCAGGGGTACCACACGGCGTCCACGCCCGCGTCCACCAGAGCCTCCACGTGGCCGTGGAGCAGCTTGGCCGGATAGCACACGGTATCCGAGGGGATGGTGTGCTGGCCCTTCAGATAGAGCTTGCGGGAAGATTCGGGAGAGAGGACCACCTCAAAGTTCAGCCGGGTGAAGAAGGCGAACCAGAAGGGCAGGTTCTCGTACATGTTCAGACCGAAGGGAATGCCGATCCGGCCGCGGACGCCGCTGCCGTTCCCCTTGCCCTGCATGGCGCGGAGCTTTTTGTACTTGTAATTCATCAGGTCGGGGTTTTCCGCCTTTTCCTTGCCCAGGGGGCGGGAGCAGCGGTTGCCCGAAAGGAAGCGCCGCCCGCCGTCGAAGGTGTTGACCGTGAGGGAGCAGTGGTTGGTGCACAGGTTGCAGGTGACGGGCCTGGCCGTGTGGGAGAAGGTCTCCAGCGCCTGCGCGTCCAGCAGGGCGCTCTTGTCCAGGCGCAGGTCCCGGGCGGCCAGGGCGGCCCCGAAGGCCCCCATGATGCCCGCGATGGTGGGGCGGGTCACGTCCCGGCCCAGCTCCTGTTCAAAGGCCCGGAGCACCGCGTCGTTGTGGAAGGTGCCGCCCTGGACCACGATGTGCCGGCCCAGATCATCCGCGCTGGCGGCCCGGATGACCTTGTACACCGCGTTTTTGACGATGGAGATGGACAGTCCTGCCGAGATGTCCTCCACGCTGGCGCCGTCCTTTTGGGCCTGCTTGACGCTGGAGTTCATAAATACGGTGCAGCGGGAACCCAGGTTCACCGGGTGCTGAGCCAGCAGGCCCAGCTTGGCGAACTCCGCGATGTTGTAGCCCAGGGCTTTGGCAAAGGTCTCGATAAAGGAGCCGCAGCCGGAGGAGCAGGCCTCGTTGAGCAGGATGGAGTCCACCGCTCCGTTGCGGACCTTAAAGCACTTCATATCCTGGCCGCCGATGTCGATGATGAAATCCACGTCCGGGTTGAAGTGCCGGGCGGCGTTGTAGTGGGCCACCGTCTCCACCAGGCCCGCGTCGCAGGAGAAGGCGTTTTTGATCAGATCCTCCCCATAGCCGGTGACCGCCGCACCCCGGATGGCGATCCGATTCCCGCAGAGCCGGTAGATCTCCTTGAGCTGCTCCAATACGATGGCCACGGGGTTGCCCAGATTGGAGTGGTAATAGGTATACAGCAGCCCGCCGTCGTTGGTGATGAGGGCCATCTTGGTGGTGGTGGAGCCGGCGTCGATGCCCAGCCAGGCGTCGCCCGTATAGGCGCTCACGTCCACCTCGGGGGGGTGCATGGCGTTATGGCGCGCCAAAAAGGCGTCGTATTCCGCGGAGTCGGTGAAGAGGGGAGGCATCGTGTCCACCAGGCCCACGTGGTCCACGCTCTCCTCCAGCTTTTTCAGCAGCGCGTCAAAGGGATGCTCGGCGTAATCGGAGGCGCACAGGGCCGCGCCGATGCCTGCGAAGCAGTCGCCGTCCTCCGGAAAAATCGCGTGCTCGCCGTCCAACTGCAGGGTCTCCACAAAGCGTTCCCGCAGACCCATGAGAAAGTGCAGCGGCCCGCCCAGAAAGACGATCTTGCCCTTGAGCTGGCGGCCCTGGGTCAGGCCGGCCACCGTCTGGTCCACCACGGCCTGGAAAATGGAGGCCGCCACGTC
This sequence comes from Lawsonibacter sp., assembly GCF_022777125.1. Taxonomy (NCBI): domain Bacteria; kingdom Bacillati; phylum Bacillota; class Clostridia; order Eubacteriales; family Oscillospiraceae; genus Lawsonibacter; species Lawsonibacter sp. Next base: position 9,211 of record NZ_JALFGV010000148.1, on the reverse strand, counting down.
CTCCTTCCGTCCGCCCTGGTTGAGGATGGGCTGGATGTCGCTCTTGGCGAACACGCCGCAGCGGGAGGCGATGGGGTAGATCTTCTCGTGCTTCAGGCTCAGCGCGTCCAGCTCGTTCACGCTTACGTTCATCAGGGTGGCCATCTGGTCGATGAACGCCCCGGTGCCGCCGGCGCAGGAGCCGTTCATCCGCTCCTCCAGCGCGCCGCCGAAAAAGATGATCTTGGCATCCTCGCCGCCCAGCTCGATGACGGCGTCGGTGCCCGGTATGTACTGGTTGACAGCAGCGGCGGTGGCGTACACCTCCTGCACAAAGTCGATGCCCGCCGCCTTGGCCACGCCCAGACCGGCGGAACCGGTAATGACCATGCGCACCTGCTGCCCGGCCAGCTTGTCCCGGATGGAGCGCAGGGTCTCGACGGAGCGCTCCCGGGCCTTGGAGTAATGCCGCTCATAGGAGCGGAACAGCAGCTTGTTCTGCTCGTCCAGCACCACCACCTTCACGGTGGTGGAGCCGATATCAATTCCAATGCGAAGGCTCATAGGTTCACCTTATATCCTTACAGAATTTCGTACCCCACATAATATATCAAAATCTGATTTTTTACAACCCCAAAGCCGCGAAATGCAGGAAGTTCCGCAGTCGGAAGCAATATCTGGAAAAGAGAAGGCAGACGGCTGACCAAGCGGCGGGCCATCCGGCCCACTGGGCGTGCAAAGCGTGCAAGCGTTGCCTATGAAGTCCAAAGCGAGGCCGCGTAAGCGGCCTCCCGCGGCGAATCGCGCCGCGGACTTCAAAGGAATCGATTTCTTCCTTTTGAAGTGCTTTGACTATAAACGGGCCCGCGCCGATTTGACGCGGGCCCAGCCAAAGCGGAGATTATTTCATTTCAACAAATTCGATTTTTACGCTGACCTGTTTTGCCCCGTTGATCACATGGGAGACGGTGGATTTGGAAACGTAGGCTACCCGCGAAACATCGCAGATCGTACTCCCGCCCGCCCGCTCCGCTGCGCCGGCTTTTTTCTCCAAGGAAAGCCCTCCTTCTCTTTGGAGAAACGTTTCTCCTTTTGCCGCAAGGCCTCTGCGGCGTGCTGCTGCATCAAACCGTAAGGAAGCGGGAGACACGGGGAAGAGCCCCGTGTGCCTCCCTTACCGTTCTGCCCAAATCAGGGTTGAGGCGGTAATTTTGAAAACGGGTAAAACAGCGGGGATGGACGCGGACGAAACGCAGAGAGCATGTGCAAGCGTCTGGATGGCCCCGGATATCCGGGAGATCCGTTCGCAGCGCAGCATGCGGGCAAGAAACGACCGGGAGGAGCGGTCTGCGGTCCTGCGGAATGCAAAAGCCCGGTCTGACATAAGGCCCAACGGAGCCCCAGACGTATGGCGTTCTGTGCCGCCGCTTTTCCATGACGGATACAGGGGATGTACAGGGGCGTTTTTACCCAATTTTAATGATTCTTGTATTTTCACCTTAAGAAAGGTGTGGTAATATCAGGATATCGTAAGAGAGCGGGAGGAAGCCATGACCGGAGAGGATTATCTGAAGCAGCTGCGCGCGCGTTTGACGGGGCGGACGGACCCGGCGGAACTGGAGCGGCTGATGTGCTACTATACGGACTATTTCGAGGAAGCGGGACCGGAAGGCGCGGATGCGGTCATCCGGGAGCTGGGGACCCCGGCGGAGCTGACCGGGCGCATCCTGGGGGAGCGGCACGGCCGGTACGAGGGGAATACCGGAGCGGCCGCCCAGCCTGCGGCGGGGCACCGGCGGGGACCGCTGGCGTGGGCGCTGGGCCTGTTGGGCGCAGTGCTGATCGGCATCCCCATGATCGCACTGCTGGCGGGGCTGACCATCGGCCTGGCGGCGGGCGGCTTTGTGTGCGTGGCAATGGGCGTTTTTGTCCTTTTTTCCGGCTTTTCCGCCCTGTTCACCGGGGGGCTGGCCACCACCATGTACGCTGCCGGCGTAGGCCTGGCGACCTGCGGAGGCGGCGTTATGCTCCTGGCGGCGGTGGTCGCGCTGGCGTTGGGCGGCTTCCGGGGCGCGGGCCGTCTGATGCGCAATTTCTTCTGCGGAAGGAGGACGGCGGTATGAACCGGCTGACCAAGGGACTTTTGGGCGTGGGCGCGCTGCTGCTCCTGTCCGGCGGCCTGCTGGCCCTGTCCGGCTGGACCATGGGGGGACAGACGGAGCTGGACCTGAGCTGGAACGGCCATGGGGTCCGCATCGGGCCGCTGGGCATTGTCAGCCGGGACAGCGCCGCGCAGACGGAAACGGCTGCCCGCGACGGGCGGGAGGAGCTGCACCTGCAAGCCTTCCGCCGGGTGGATGTAGACGTGGATCTGGGCGATGTGACGGTAACGCAGGGGGGCGATTATGGCGTGTCCCTGAATTGGAAGGGGAAACACTACGCCCTGGAATATGAGCTGGACGGCGATACCTTGCGTGTGCGCAGCAGCGCCCAGGGGGGCCGCTTCGGCCTGGACGGCTATGGCGGGACGGTGACGGTCTATGTGCCGCAGCATCTCCGGCTGGAACAGCTGGAGGTCCGCTCTGATCTGGGCGATATATGCCTGGAGGGGATCGCCGCCGATACGGCGACGGTCACCGGAGACCTGGGCGATCTCACGTTGAGGCAGGTGCGGGCGGGAGAGCTGGAGCTGCACGAGAGTATGGGAACGATCGACGGCGCGGGCCTGACGGTGGAACGCTCCCTGAGTGTGGAAAACGATATGGGGGATGTCCGGCTGGAGGGAGATCTCCAAGGAGAACTGGAGGTCGCCGACAGCATGGGAGAGATCGAGCTGACGCTCAGCGGTCCCGTGGAGGATTACCGCTACGAGCTGAACGTGGACATGGGCGAGATCTGCGTTAACGGCGAGACGTACCGCAGTGAGGCCAGCCGGTCGGGCGGACGCCACAGCCTGAACGTGGAAAACAGCATGGGCGATATCAGCGTGACCTTCGGATAAATCAGACGGACCTCTTTCCCGCTCGGCGGGAAAGAGGTCCGTCTGATTCTTACAGCAGCTTTTTCAGTTCGGAGAGCAGCGCGTCCACGTCCTCCTGGGTGGTGTGGAAGCAGGTGACAAAGCGGATCACGGTATGCTCCGCGTCAAAGGGGCACCAGTCCTCAAAGGCGCAGACCTGCTCCAGCCTGGGCCGCAGCTCATTTTTCACGATGGGAAAGATCTGGTTGGTGCACGATTCGGTCATCAGCGGCAGACCCAGGGCCTTGACGCCCTCCTGCAGCCGTCCGGCCAGCACGTTGGCGTGGCGGGCCATGTCAAAATAGAGGTTGTCCTTCAAAATGGCCTCAAACTGCACACCCTGGAGCCAGCCCTTTTCCATCACGGCCCCCATGCGCTTTTTCATGCGGAAAAAGTCGTGTGTCAGCTCCGGACGGGTGATGACCAGCGCCTCTCCGAACAGCGTGCCGTTTTTGGTGCCGCCCAGATAGAAGGCGTCCACCAGGCGGGCAAATTCGGGCAGGGTCAGGTCGTTGGCGTCGGAGGTCAGGGCGGCGGCCAGCCGGGCGCCGTCCACAAAAAGCAGCAGGTCGTTGGCGCGGCAGAAGTCCGACAGGGCGGTCAGCTCCGCTTTGGTATAGACGGTGCCGTTTTCCGTGGCGTTGGAGATGTAGACCAGGGCGGGACGGGTCAGGTGGGGGTCTTTGTGCCACTCCAGCACGGCCGGCAGCATCTCAGGGGTCAGCTTGCCGTCGGGCCCCACCTCCACAGGGATGATCTTGTGGCCAGTGGCCTCGAAGGCGCCCACCTCGTGGCCGTTCAGGTGGCCGGTGGCGGGGGAGATGACCGCTTCCCAGGGCTTGGTCAGAAAGGCGCAGGCCGTCACGTTGGTCTGGGTGCCGCCAATGAGAAATTCCACCATGGCGTCGGGGCACTGGCACAGCTGGCGGATCCGGTCCTTGGCCCGGTCGGAATACACATCCCCGCCGTAGCCGATGTTGCCCTCCAGGTTGGTGGCGCACAGGGCCTCCAGGACCTTGGGATGGGCGCCGAAGGAGTAATCGTTGCGGAACAGCAGCATAAGAATTCCCTCCTTATTCAATGGAAGGGGCCGCCGGAGCGGCGGCCCCTTCGTGTATCACTTGGTGACCTTGAAGCTGTCCTTGAGTCCCACGGAGCGGTTGAAGACCAGGTGCCCCGGCGCGGAATCCCGGTTGTCCACGCAGAAGTAGCCCTGGCGCAGGAACTGGAAGGAAGCGGGGGCCCGGACGTCGGCCAGACCGGCCTCCACCTTGGAACCGGTGAGGATCTCCAGGGAGTCGGGGTTCAGGCAGTCCAGAAAGCTGTTCGCGCCTGCGTCCGGGTCGGCGTCCAGGAACAGGTTGTCGTAGAGCCGTACCTCGGCATCCACGGCGGTGGCGGCGTCCACCCAGTGGATGGTGGCGCCCTTCACCTTGCGCCCGTCGGCGGGATCGCCGCCCCGGCTGTCGGGATCGTATTCGCAGAGGATCTCGGTGACGGCTCCGGAGGCGTCCTTGACGCAGCCGGTGCAGCGGATCAGATACGCGCCCTTCAGGCGGCATTCCGGGCCGTCCGGGTAGAGGCGCTTGTATTTGGGGACTGGAGTTTCCAGAAAATCCTCCGCTTCGATATACAGGTTTCGGGAGAAGGTCACGGCGCGGACGCCGTCCTCAGGGCGGTTGGGGTTGTTTTCCACCGTGACGGTCTCGCTCTGTCCCTCGGGGTAATTGGTGATGGTCAGCTTTATGGGGCGCAGCACCGCCATAACGCGCCGGGCGGTCTCGTTCAGGTCTTCCCGCAGGCAATACTCCAAAAAACCATACTCCACCGTGGAAGCCGCCTTGCTCACGCCGTTGCGCTCGGAGAAATTGCGGATGGAGCGGGGGGTGTAGCCCCGGCGGCGCAGACCGCAGAGGGTGGGCATACGGGGATCGTCCCAGCCGGATACCCGGCCCTCCTCCACCAGCGCGCGCAGCTTGCGCTTGCTCATGACGGTGTAGTTGATGCCCAGACGGGCAAACTCGATCTGCCGGGGCTTGGCGGGCACGGAGCAGTTCTGGATGACCCAGTCGTACAGAGGACGGTGATCCTCAAACTCCAGGGAGCAGAGGGAGTGGGTGATCCCCTCCAGAGCGTCCTCCAGGGGGTGGGCGAAGTCGTACATGGGGTAGATGCACCATTTATCCCCCTGCCGGTGGTGGTGCATGTGGTTGATCCGATAGAGCACAGGGTCGCGCATATTGAAATTACCGCTGGCCAGGTCGATCTTGGCCCGCAGGGTGTACGTGCCGTTGGGGAATTCGCCCGCGCGCATCCGCTCGAACAGAGCGAGGGATTCCTCCGCGGGCCGGTCCCGCCAGGGGGAACGGGCGGGGGTGTTCACGTCCCCCCGGTAATCCCGGAACTGCTCGGGCGTCAGTTCGCACACGTAGGCCAGGCCCTTTTGGATGAGCTCCACGGCATAGGCGTACATCTGTTCAAAATAATCGGAGGCAAAATAGAAGCGGTCCCCCCAGTCATAGCCCAGCCAGCGGATGTCCTCCTGGATGGCCTGGACGTACTCCACGTCCTCCTTGGTGGGGTTTGTATCGTCCATACGCAGATTACACACCCCGCCATACTTTTCGGCGGTGCCGAAGTCCACGAAAATGGCCTTGGCGTGGCCGATGTGGAGGTAGCCGTTGGGCTCGGGCGGAAAGCGGGTGTGGACGGTCATGCCCTGGAACTGACCACCCTGGGCGATATCCTCATCGATGAAATCATGGATAAAGTTCTGGGTCATGACTGGATTCAGTTCGTCCGGCATGTGGTTTCACTCCTTCATATTGATACAGATAGCTATTTTAACCCGAACGCCCGGAAAAAGCAAGAGCGAGAACACCGGGTTTGACAGGGGAATGGGAGATATTTATAATTAGGGCATCACCGCACAATTCCCCACGCACGTCTTGACGGCCAATTTGCCCCACAAATGCGTTGCAAAACCTTGCAATACGCAAAGTATTCCTGCGGTTTTGCGCCTTTTTGCGGCACAAATTTTCGCGCCAATCCGCACGCGTTGAATGATGCGGTAATGCCTAAGGTCTGTAAAACAGAGCGCTCTGCGGTTCCTCCCGGCGCGCATTCGAAGCACGCGGCTTCGCATGATTTCCGCGCAGCGGGCGGCGTTTTCAGGGGCCTGAGCCCGGCGTTTTGGCCTGCGGGAATCGCAGGGAGGACAGAAACAGAAGAGGAGGCGGCGTACATGACCACGGCCCAGATGCGCTACTTCATTACGGTGGCGGAATGCCTGAGCGTTACGGAGGCCGCCGACCGGCTGTATCTCTCTCAGCCCGCCCTGAGCCGCCATATCGCGCAGATGGAGGCGGAGCTCAACGTTCCGCTTTTTCTGCGCACCCGCAATACCATCCGGCTCACGCCTGCGGGGCAGGTGCTGCTGGAGGGGCTGCGGCAGATCTATGGGGACTACCGGGGCCTTCTGGAGCGGGTGGAGGCCGTCAACGCAGGGGTGCGGGGGGAGCTGCGGCTGGGCCTTTTGGAGGAGCAGCTTCTGCCCGCGCCGGTGCGCCGGGCGCTGCGGCACATCGAGACGGAGTACCCCAACATGAAGGTGCGCCTGTCCCGGCACAGCTTCCGGGCGCTGCGGGAGGGGCTGCTGGACGGCAGCCTGGATTGTATCCTTTCCCTCGCCACGGATCTGAGGAGCCTCCCGGAGCTTACTGCCCTGGTGGTGGAACGCGCGCCGCTCTACCTGGTGGTGGGGGCGGACAGCGCGCTGGCGGCGCGGACGGAGCTGGCTCCGGCGGAGTTTCCGAGCGCACTGGGGGACCAGACCTTCATTTTTATGGCGCCGGAAGATTCGCAGGCGGCGGCGGAAGCGGCCGTGAACGCCTTTGCACGCCATGGCTTCCGGCCCCGGTATATCTGCGCGCCCAACGCCGAACTGCTTGCCCTTTGGGTGGCGGCCGGACAGGGCGTGGGGCTGCTCAACGGAAACCACGTCCTGATCCACGATCCGGAGGTGCGCTTTGTTCCCCTGCGGGGGATGGCGGTGACGGAAATGGTCCTGGCCTGGTCTGAGGGAGAAGGAAATCCGGTTGGGGGAACCTTTCTGGAGCAGGTGAGAGAGCAGCTGCAGCGGGATGGGGTTATGGCCCCATGCGAAAATACGTTTGTCTCCCCGGGACAAGGCGGTTAAACTGAAGGTAAAACAGGGACCGACAGGAGGAGACGGACATGACCGAAAAGGAGAACGCCCTGCGGGTATTTCGGAGGGAGAAGCCGGAGTGGCTTCCCCGCTTTGAAAAGTGTATGAAAGGATACTTTCCCAAGAGCATCAACGAGCGCCCTCTCAACTGGGAGGGGGACGACTGGTTCGGCATCCACTGGGTGCCCGACGCGAGCACCAACGGTCTGACCGCGCCCGCGCCGGGCCAGGCGGTGATCCGGGACCCGGAGCGTTGGCGGGAGCAGCTGGCGCTTCCGGACCTGGAGGCCATCGACTGGGCGGCGGAGGCCGAGGGGTTCCGGGCGGCCCAGAGCCCGGAGCGGCTGTCCATGATTATGATGGAGATGGGGATTTTCGAGCGCTACCAACTCCTGCTGGGCTTTGAGGACGCCCTGTGCTCCTTTTACGAATACCCCGACGAGGCCGGGGAGATTTTGGAGGCGCTGACCCAGTTCAAACTGCAGCTGGTGGATCGGATCATGGAGCATCTGAAGCCGGACGTAGTGATGTATATGGATGATCTGGGGACCCAGAACGCTCCGCTGGTGGCCCCTGCTCTGTGGGCGGAATTCATCCGGGCGCGGGATATGCGTATATTCCGTGCGATCCACGATGCGGGCGCGCTGGTGGTCTACCACTGCTGCGGCAAGATCGACACCTTTTTTGATCAGATCGTTACCATGGGGGCGGACGCCTACCACTCGGTACAGCCCGCCAACGACACTGCGATGCTCAAGCGGGTCTATGGGGATCAGATCGTCCTGATCGGCGGCATCGACAACCAGGGGATCACCAATCAGCCCGGCGCCTCCGAGGCGGATATACGGGCGGAGGTGCGCCGGGCGATTGACGCATTTGCTCCCGGCGGCGGATATATCTGCGGCGATACCGACGGTATTTGTGTGGTGAAGCGGGCTCTGGACATCATACAGGATGAGTACGAGGTCTATGGGCGGCACTATTACGAGCGCCACCCCCTATAAGCAGGGATGCCCTCCGGCAGCGCCGGAGGGCATCCCTGCTGTCCGACCCGCCCGCGCCTCACCGCGCGGGCGGGTCGCGTGTGTATTTTAGGGCTGTTTTGAAAAGTCAACCGGGGCAGTCTCAGCGGCGCTGCAGCCCCTTGACAGGGGCGATAAAATAGAGACGGCGGAACGAAAAACACGGCCCGGTTGGTAGTCCGGGCGCGGCCTGCAGCGTCTGTCCCGCGCGGCAGGCCGTCAGTAACCTGCCTCCTTGGTTGTCCGCGTTCCGTATGCAGTTATTTTAAGGAGGAGCGGACAATGGAACACGGATGCGCAAGGCTGACCGTCTATTTTGAGGGGCCCTTTTGGGTGGGCGTTCTGGAGCGGGAGGAGGCCGGATGGCTGGAGGCCTGTAAGGTCACGTTTGGAGCTGAACCGAAGGACCGGCAGGTATATGAATGGCTGCTGCGGGAGTGGCGCGGCCTGACCTTCAGTCCCGGAATTCCGACTCAGGACCGGCAGCGCGCCCGCAGCAGCCCGAAACGGCGGCAGAGAGCGGAGGCAGACGAGCTGAGCCGTACCGGCGTGGGGACCAAGGCCCAGCAGGCGCTGCAGCTGCAGCGGGAACAGAGCAAGCTCCAGCGGCAGGAGCGATGCAGAGAAAGGGACGCGGCGGAACAGGAGCGGAAGTTCCGGCTTCGCCGGGAAAAACGCAGGGAGAAACGCCGGGGGCAGTTTTTTAGGTCTTTGTCCCGGCTGAATGATTTTGGCATGGACACTAATTTTGTGTAATGCTATAATTGAGTAAATTTGAATTGAGGTGTACTTATGCTTTATTATAAAATTCTGGAATTAAACCAAATAGAAGATTTTTGGAAATTATGGTTATCCCCTTGAGTAAGCCAACGAGGAATTAGAAACAGCAATGACCAAACGGTCAAGCAAATGGGCCCCAAAGTTACGCCGGCTAAACCGGAAGCAATACTCATTGAGATAATCGCCCAGATACTTCTGCGGCAG